>JBBSOP010000032.1:0-17880 GCA_038259655.1 Chroococcales cyanobacterium | reverse complement strand
CCAATTCTTCTTCACGCCCCTCTGCGCCCCGCACCCTGCCCCCCTGCCTCTTCTTCCCCATGCCCAAAATCCGCTAACTTCTTGTGAGCAAATTCGCGCACTTGCTCATCTGGGTCATTTTCTGCTTTATCGCGCAATAGTGATAAAGTTTGAGGATGCTGGGGATATTGTTCAATAATTGCCTCCATCGCTACTGTTCGAGGATTTTCTTGAAAGTTGTACTCACGCTGAAAGGGGTCATTGACAGCACAGTTGTAGAACACTTCAAACATCCCAGGGTGATCTTTGAATCCGCGTGCTAATTCCTGCATTGCGGCTTGTCGCACAGCGGAATTTTTATCAACGATCGCCCGTTTTTTGAGGATGGAGAGGGTATCAGGATCATTTTTAAAACCCCTGGCCAATTCTTGCACTGCTGCTTGTCGCACATCAGAATATTTATCAGATGTGGCATGTTTCTTAAGAATAGGAAGAATATCAGGGTCATCTTTAAAACCCCTGGCTAGTTCTTGTAATGCTGCCCGGCGTACATACTCATTATCATCAGCAGTGGCGCGTTGTTTGAGAATGGGGAGAATATCAGGGTCATCTTTAAAGTTTCTCGCCAATTCTTGCACTGCTGAACGACGCACATCAGAATATCTATCCACGATCGCCCGTTGTTTGAGAATGGAGAGAATATCGGGGTCATCTTTAAAGTTTCTAGCTAATTCTTGCACTGCTGCTTGTCGCACATCAGAATATTGATCTGCGATCGCACTTTGTTTGAGAATCAAGAAAGTATCTGAATGATCTTTAAATCCTCTGGCTAATTCTTGCACTGCTGCTTGTCGCACATACTCATTATCATCAACAGTCACACGTTGTTGAATAATAGCAAGGGTATTGGGGTCATCTTTAAACCCCTTGGCCAATTCTTGTACTGCTACTTGTCGCACAGTCCAATCACTATCAGCGGTGGCGCATTTTTGCAGCCAGGGAAGGATATCAGGATAATGTTTGAATCCCCGCGCTAATTCTTGTACTGCTACTTGTCGCACAGCCCCAGAAGTATCAGTAATCACACGTTGTTTCAGCCAGGGAAGAGTATCAAGATTATCTTTAAACCCGCGCGCTAATTCTTGCACTGCTGCTTGTCGCACATATTCATTATCATCAGTAGTAGCACGTTGTTTTAAAATAGTCAGAGTATCAAGATCATCTTTAAAACCGCGCGCTAATTCTTGTACTGCTGCTTGTCGCACAGTCCAATTATCATTAGTAGTAGTAAGTTGTTTAAGCCAAGGTAAGGTATCAGGATCATCTTTAAACCCCCTGGCTAATTCTTGCAAAGCAATACTCCGCACATACTCATAATCATCAGCAATAGCAAGTTGTTTGAGCCAAGGAAGAGTATCAGGATCATCTTTCCAAGCTGTAGCGACAGCTGCAACAGCTTTAGTACGAATTTCCTGCACTAGCTTAGTGTCTTCTTCATCTAAGTATGGTTGGTAATAATAATCAAGATCATATTTAGTTAAATCTTTCAGTTGGTGCAGTAATTTATTTGCAGTTATTGCAATTAACAACCGATTTCTCACTTCTGCGAGACATTTAGCTGCTAAAAAAAGGTTGATAAATTTTTCCTCTTTGCCATTTTCAGCCATTAAATAATCTAGAGTTTCGCAGACAAATCTCGGCTCAATCATACCTGTAATTAAACGTAAAACTTCATGCCAAGTTTCATCTCGCCAGTGTTTACCAAAAACTTCACAATTGAGTTCTTTGATTGATAGTGTTTGCGTTTCTTTAAACTGCCACACAAACTCCCATGCACAAAAGTATTCTAAAAAAGTTCGATGGACAAAAGCATAATAGTCTGCACCCAAAAAACACAACATAAAGTTGCGAGTCCGCAATTGATTAATCATGACTCTGGCAACTTTTGTGGGATGATCAAACTCGATGTGTTTTAGATAGCGACTTAAAATTTTTTCTAGTTCACCTACACTGATTAAATTACCAGCCAAACCTTTGGCGCTAGTTTGCATCCGATAAGCAACTTGACGCAGCATTGCTTGCTTATCTTTATAATCAATAGTTTTGGGATCTAGTCGATAATCTTCAACTAAAGCGCGTTCTACATCCCATTGATGCAGTAACACCCGCGATGCTTGTTCGTAAAGCGTTGCTCTATCTCTGGGCAGTTCTTGGTTACGATTAAGAATTGCCATCATTGTCAGCAATAGCGGATTACCAGCCAGTTCTGTAATAGCTTTCGATGTGTCAATTGCTCTTTGTAATCGCTCTTGTTTACGCAGTCTATCTATTTCATCATTAAAAGTTAATTCATGCCAACGATTGATAAAATCTTGAATTTGTTCTGGTTCTAAATCTTGCAACATGAAGTGCCGAAACTCAGCATCTCGTAGACGTTGCGGTTTATAGCCAATTACACGTGAGGTAACAATTACTCGCACCTGAGGATATTCATTTGTAAAACGATGAATATCTGTGATTACATCTTCTCGTTTACCTAAGTCGAATACTTCATCTAAACCATCAAACATCACTAAAGCATTACCAGCTTTGAGATGTTCATCAAGTTGATTTTGATTAAGATGATGAATTGTACCACTACATTTATGAAAAAAATCGAGAAAATTATGGCATTCATTATTTTCCCGCCGCCGCATATAAGTGCGTAATTCAACTAACAGAGGAATTGGTTGAGAAGTGACATTTCTTAGCGGTGTTTCTGCCCAATTTAATGCTAAAAATTGCAATAATGTAGACTTTCCTGAGCCAGGATCTCCCAACATTACTAGATATTTAGATGTTTGTTGGTCATTGATAATATCCAATACTGAGAAAAATGGCTGTTCAAAATAAATTCTTTTGTAACCTTCTAATTCTTCTAAAGCAACTTCTTCTAGTTGGTTACTTTCTCGTAATCGCCTCAGATGTTCTTTGGGAAGTTCGTGAACATGGGGTAAAACTTGGTGAACTTCCCGGACATTAGGAGCAATAAACATGCGCCATAATTTCAATTCGTTGTAGGCGTAACCCGTTGTATCTAAACTATCTAATTTCAGGTTGCCATATCTTTCCCGTAGTCCTTCTTGATATCCTGGCAAATCAAAACCTGTGGGAATACCAGCGATTTGTTGCAGCATATCCTTTGCTGCTTCCAGATGTTGTGAATCTAGGATAGAACGTAATTTATCTGATTCTCTAATAATTGCTTTAACTTTTTTGAGATACCGCTTAGTAAGTCTTTCCCAATCAAATTCCTGGGGAAGAGTTGGCAGATTCATTTCATACCAAGTATTAGCTAAAACTTGAGAATCTATCAACTGACAGTCTGGTTGAAAGGGATATCCTAGAATCTCTACTAGAGATTTATGATGAATAAATTTTTTTAAAGGTTGGATGTATTGTTTAAGTTCCGCTTC
The DNA here is from genome assembly GCA_038259655.1 of Chroococcales cyanobacterium. Lineage (GTDB taxonomy): Bacteria > Cyanobacteriota > Cyanobacteriia > Cyanobacteriales > Nostocaceae > Halotia. Next base: position 14,446 of record JBBSOP010000032.1, on the reverse strand, counting down.
TTCTAAATCTGCATCTTCTAATTCTTGCTGCATCAACTGCAAAAATTCTTTCAGAGCTTTGCCAGCAGCGATTTCAATATCTTCTTTTTTCAGTTGCTGTAAAATATTTTTGGGAATACACTTCAATAAATCTTTAGCCCAATCTTTAGCTGCATCTTTTGCTAAGTCTTCAAAAATCGGCTTAAAAACAAAGCCGACAGCCTGAGTTACTCCCCAAATAGCTAACCAATCTATGATCATACTCAAAGTCTGCTCTGTCTTAGACTTCGAGTATATACATCAGCTTCAGAAATTGCTCTGGATTTCAGGATATTTGAAGAAATATAGGAATCGGAAGAGAGGGAGAAGGGAGCAGATAATTATAAATAGAGTTATACCAGTTCTATATGAAGATGCATAGAAACAACCCCACCCCCAACCCCTCCTCTTGCCAAGGGGAGGGGAGCAAAAGCGCAGCTTTGGCGGGGAGGGGTAAAAATAATGTGCGGCTTCACAGAGAATTGGTATTAGTTGTCTTTAACCAATATGCGAGTTAGTCGCCTTGGGATGGGAAAAAGAGTACAGGATACCAGCTTTGACGCAATACTTCAGCTGCAAAACTAGAAATTAACCATTCTTGCAGCTTACCTATTGTTCCTGAAGACACTGCGATCGCGCTAATATCAGCCATGAAAGCTGTCTCTAAAATCTCAATAACAGAGTTTCCCTCCCGGACTTCTGTCTCTACCTGTAAATTTACACCTTCCAAATCAGCTTTAATTTGAGACAAAGTTTCGTGAGCCTGCTGTGGTAGAACTTTTCTGGGTATTCCTTGGCGACCAGTATTTTCTAAAACCCAACAAAGCTGACAATGTTGCAGAAACTTCCCAGACTGTTGCTGTGCTAAATGCTTTATCTGTTGCACCAGATAATTTGCCACTTTACTATCGTCATAAGGAATTAGCAAAGAGCGAAAAAGGTGTTGACAACGTAATGTTAATTCTTCACATGTATAAGCAGAAATTAACTGAGGGCGCACTACTAGTAGAGGAATTGTTGTTTGGTGCGATAAATCAGCCATTGTACTACCCATGATTTTTTCTGTGAGTACGCTGCGACTTTGAGAACCTAATATAATCAATCCAGACTGATAAGCTTGTGCTACTCTCAGAATTGTCTCAACTGGCTTCCCCGATTGAACTTCTATGTTTACTTCTAAATCATTAAGACTTTCACCAACAGCTTCTGATAATCGAATTTGAGCTTGTTCTACTTTTTCACTATCCACTCGTGGAATAATGCCTTTTTCCCATAACGGAACAACGTGCAGGAAAACAATGTGCTTGATCCCTGCAAGCCCAAGACTTGAAACAAAATGCGAAAGACGATGCAAACCGTCAGAAAAGTCTGTGCAAATTAAAACTCGTTCAAACATATAGCATTTCTCGTTTTTGTGAGGTACATTTCGTTGAGATTAGGGACTAGAGACTAGGGGCTAGGAGCTAGTAATTAGAGGCTAGAGTGTACCTCATGTACTTGGGAACTGCTGTAAATAATTAATAAATATAGATTTATAGATAATTTTACTTTAATTAAGAATGAGGAAACTTTCGTACTTGATATTCCGCTGATTCCACCAACTCATAAGTTTCTCCCACGGATTGGGCAAATCTGCTTTCAATCGCGGCTAAATCTTCTAAGGGTATAGCTTTCCACTCCTCCTGTGTCGCCCAACGCATAACGAGAATAATTTCTGTAGAGTCGTTGGGATTAATCCATACTTCTTTACCAAGAAATCCCGGATACTGTGCCAGTGCTGTTGTCCAAATTTCTGTATCTTGCTGGATATATCTTTCCCGCATGTTTGGGGTTACTTTAAACTTAAGCAGTTCTATAACCACACTTTTTACCTGTGTTTACTAATTTGCCAGAATAGAGATGTAGGCTAAAATAACCACGCTTCCAGCATAGCTTGAGCAAGGGACGGGTGGTTTGAAATAATGGAGAGGAAGGGAGTATGGACAGCAACAATTGGTTGCAACAGCTAATGATGGTTGGTATTGGCACAACTTCTTTGGTAGCAGAAAAACTTAAGCAAGTGGGTGACGACTTGGTTAAAGACGGTAAGCTGAATCCTGAACAGGCCAGAGCAGTAATGGATGATGTTGTACAGCAATTAAAATCGGAGCAGGGAAACTGGGATGTGCAAATGCAACGGCAAATGCGGAACATGATGCAGGATTTGGGGGTAGCTCGTCAATCTGAAGTTGATGAACTGCGGGGTAGAATTGACCGTTTAGAACGTCAAGTGCGCGATTTGGAAAATAAGCTTTGGCGTTAAGATGTTGTTTGTGATTTAAACTGATTGTGTTCTATCGGTAATCTAAAATAATTGCCAGATTACCTAAGTAGGGAGAACTCATTTTGAAAGCAATTTTACTCAGCGTGGGTTTCATGCTGGTATGTGTTGTAGTTTTGGTGTTAGCACAAGTTGGCAGTAGACAGGACTCTGCGATCGCTGCTAACTTGAGTCAAACCACACCAGCATCCACGAATGTCATTGAAAACAATACTTTGATTGCGAGCAAGCCTATGTCTGATGATAAAGCCGTAACTACCCCCTCTGGTTTGAAGTACGTTGAATTAGAAGAGGGGACTGGGGCGACTCCTCAATCGGGAAAAACGGTTGTAGTTCACTACACCGGCACTTTAGAAGATGGTACTAAGTTTGATAGTTCACGCGATCGCGGCCAACCCTTCAGCTTTAAAATCGGCGTTGGACAGGTAATCAAAGGCTGGGACGAAGGACTTAGCACTATGAAAGTAGGCGGCCGTCGTCAGTTAATTATCCCGCCAGAGTTAGGTTATGGTTCCCGTGGTGCTGGTGGCGTGATTCCACCCAATGCCACATTGCTATTTGATGTCGAGTTAATAGATATTAAGTAGGGGCTAGGGGCTAGGAAAGAAGCAGGGGGCAGGGGGCAGGGAGACAAGGGGAAATGAAGAAAATAATAACCAATGCCCAATGCCCAATGCCCCATGCCCCATTCCCAATTTCAATAATTACCTTGTCTAGCTAAATTTTTAAACTTTGTAAACTGTGGATCGAATAAAAGTTTAACAGTACCTGTTGGCCCATTACGGTGTTTAGCTACAATTATTTCTGCAATACCGCGATCGGGTGTATCTGGAGAGTAATACTCATCGCGGTATAACATGATGACTAAATCTGCATCCTGCTCAATCGAACCCGATTCTCTCAAATCTGACAACATCGGACGCTTATTAGTACGTGCTTCTACCCCTCGACTTAACTGAGACAGGGCAATCACTGGTACAGATAATTCCCGCGCTAAACCTTTAAGTTGACGAGTAATTTTTGATAATTCTTGAACTCGATTATCACCTGCTCCTTCCATCAATTGCAGATAATCTATGACAATCAAACCCAGTGTTCCTTGTTCTGCTTGCAGTCTTCTTGCCTGAGAACGCATTTGTGTGACTGTAATATTGGGTGTATCGTCAATGAATATTGGCATCTCGGAAAGTATACTAATAGCACGGCTTAACGGCTCCCACTGTGTTTGACTTAGCCGTCCACTCCGCAGATAACCACTTTCAATTTGCGCTTCACTAGCTAATAGACGTTGTGTTAGTTGCTCTTTGGACATTTCTAAGCTAAAAAGAGCAATTGGTAATTTATAAGCAGCGGCAATATTATGAGCAAGGTTTAAACAAAATGCTGTATTGTGAACACAGATGTCGTTAGCAACAAAATTGTGTGTTTCGGGAATTGTTAAGTCGTATACTTGCTTATTACCGACTGACTCAATCGCAACAATTTCATCCCAATAGACATCACTCGTTGCTAACTGCTGAAGGGGCAAATTTTCTAAAGCAGTTGCCAAATTCCATAGTCTTTGTCGTTTTAAAGCACGTTTAGCAACGTGCATATTTGTATAGCCTTGAATACCTGCCCTCCTCGCTAAACTACTCCAAGTTTCATTGCCTTTTGCTATTGCTATTTGTTCCCAAATTTCTACAGGGATTAGATCACGATTAGTTTGATATCTCTTTTGAAATAGGGCAACTGTAACTTTTGTCAATGCCTCCTCTTTGCCAAATATCCCAATTTCTAAGATAAAAGTTTTGATGGATATGGCATCAGTGATATCTAATTGCCATGCTGGTCTACGAGTATTTTTATATTTTACAGAGCGCTTTTTTAAACTAGCAATGATGCCAAACCTTAACAATAAATGTTGTATCTGCCTTGCTAATTTTTCACTGACTGTTGCGTAGCCTAACTGAGCTTGTCCACTGCTAAGTGTGGTTGCCCACCCATCTGTAGCAAATAGACGATTGAGAAATAAAGATAACTGCGATCGCTCTAATTGAAAAACGATGTTTGGGATAGTTTTAGCATGAGCATCTTTGCCCCATAAACCTAATTCTTCTAACCAAAGTGTCAACGAATTTTTCCGAGATTTGCTCATAGTAGCAAACCCATAAGATCCAAATTCTGCTGAATCTAATTGTAAAATTTCGCACAATAGCTCAAAAGTTTCTAAATTTGGTACACACTCTCCCTGCTTCCAAGCACAAAGTAAAGTAGGGCTGACTCCAAGTAATTGACTTATTTCTTTTCCTGTCAATGGCTGCGATTGAATCGCTACTTTAAAACTTTCAGCAAAAAGCTGTCTTTGAATAGCAATATATTCCAAATTTCCACGTACACAAAGTGATGGAGTTCGTTTACCTTGAACATCTTCCCACCGGATTTTTAAACCCGCAAAATCAGCAATTGCTTGGGAAAATTCTGTTTGCAATAACGGATTACTATTTGTAAATCGTGGAGTGCTGTTAGTTAAACCACCATCGCCGATTAAATAGGCTAATAACTTAACTTCGCACTCACGAAGGATTTTTGTCCCAAATATATCTATTTTTCGTGGAACAGCAATTTTATCACCAACTTTTAGATTTTCTAGTTTTTGCCAGCCTTTAATAGTCAAATACGGGTGGGTGATTGTAGTTTCAATATACCGACCCAAGCGGGTTTTAACACGAAAAACTGGTTTGATCCCGTCATTTACAAATACAGATGGCTGTGTAAGGCTAAATTTCCAATCGTTATTCAACGTTAATAATGAACCGTGACGTTGATTATACAATTGTTCAATTGTGGCAATTTGCCCATCTGCAAGCATAATTTCTGAATCATAACTCAGGCATTTTCCCATTGATGGCCTGCCGGCGACAATAATCAAATCAGAACGTTGAAAGCCGCTAGTCATGGCATCTAAATCGTAAAATCCGCAGGGAATACCAGGTAAGGCAATACCTTGATTACGATCTTCAATATCCTGGAAATTATTAATTAGGGTGTCAGAAATATGTACCAGCCCTGATTGAGGACGTTCTTGAGTTACGCCAAAAACTTTTTGTTCTGCTTGATCGAGAACCTTTGGTAACTCACTCTCAGTTTCATAACCAAGATGCACAATCTCATTACCAGCTTTAATTAACATTCGCCGGAGGTATTTATCCATTACCAACCCGGCTAAGGCATCGATGTTAACAGCGGAGACTGTGCGATCTACTAAAGTCGCTAATTTATTTCTGCCACCAATGCGGGATAAAATATCGTTGTCAGTCAGCCAACTTGTAACTGAAAGTAAGTCTGTGGGTTTACCTTGGGCGTGGAGCCTTATAGCAGCTTGGTAAATTTCTTTATGAGCGCTAATATAGAACGCTTCTGGAACTAAGCGATCGCTGACTCGACCAATCGCTTCAGGATCTAGTAAAATTCCCCCTAAAATCGCTTCTTCTGCTTCAATATTTTGGGGTGGTAGGCGACCGCTACCATCGCCTTGAAAACTCAGTACTTCAGCCATAAGCGATTTGGGATTATTGATCCGGGTTCATATTACCCTTATAATCCAAAATCACTACAAAAGGCTGATCAGATCCCCGACTTCTTAAAGAAGTCGGGGATCTTGTTGTTTACGTTAATTCCCTCGCAGTGGAGCATTTAAGATTTTGTCAATGCGATCGCGTGTTTCTAAAATATGCGCTTTGGTATATTCATCACTGGAATTAACTTGCTTGAGTTTGTCGTCTAGTTGTCCAAGTTTATACCACGCTAAAGTTCGAGCATCTTCGGGTACATACTTTTTACGCAACACCATCGATGACAAAAGGTCTAAATATTCCCGTTGCAAGCCTCGCCGCATACTGGTGATCTTCAGCGGTTCGCCTTTTGGTTTTAACACCTCTGTCCAGATTCCACTTTGCAAAGTATCAAACAATTCTGGTAGTGTAAGTGCTTCACCTTGTTGAGTTTTGAGTTCGATATCTTTGAGGCGGAAGAGGCGATCGGCTGAAAGTAAATCCCGCAAAACTGAACTTTGCATGAATAATATCAACTCAGAAATTGGATAATCTAACCGACCAACCCGTGGACTAGTACCCCAATGTCGCCAACGCGAAGGTGCTAATTTATTCAGTAGTTCTGGTGAGAAGTTTAACGCATCTTCTGCAAACATATACTTTTGTAGTGTCTCTAATGCTTGCCGTTGTTCTTCGACGGGGACTGCTTCAAAGGGTAATCGCTGTTGTTTATCCTTACTAGATGATGCTTCATTAGGCTTAACTCGGTGAAAGCTTTGTCCACCGATATACTTACTTGTGTAGTATATTTGCTGAAAATAGCTACCTAAGACCGTACTAAAGCGATCGCTCAAATCGCTATAACTTTCCCCTGCTACTGGGAAACGTTTATTAAGTCGTTCCCACATTAACCGCGAATTATCCAACTGCCAACGAGAATAAAGCAACACATTACTACTGTTATCCCAAGCATCCGCAGTGGGATCAAGGTCATACACATCTTCATCTGTGGAATAACTTAACTCAGGTTTAGATGATTGGTCAGCAATTTCTTGTAATATGGGCTTTTCCGCGATGGGACTTGTTGCTTGAGTTGGTACATAACCGTACTTAATCGCCCAGTCATCGTACACTCCCACCATATTGGGAAAATAATCTCCTTGTTTTGTCCCTTGAGGTGCAATATTTGGTGGAATGTAATCCATCACCGAAGTAGTCAGACCTTTGGCGCGGGTGATTTCAGTGTTATTCATCTGTTGCGGTGGTAGCAGGGTACTACCACGGAAATTGTGACGTAAACCCAAGGTGTGTCCAACTTCGTGAGCAATAATTAACCGTAAATATTGATGGATATATTCTTTGAGTTCGTCTTGGCTAGCTGTAGTATCTTGCAGCAGTGTCATTGCCATAGAACCAAAGGCAAACTGATTGGCAGCTTCCATCCCGTAGCACAAATCGTACTCACTTGCCATTTTAGATAATTGAGGAAACAATTTTTTTGGTTCTGATTGTTCCTCTTCTTGATTGTCGTTTTCTTTGTCACCTAAGCCATTGGCACAAAGCAGACGATTTTGCATTAATGCCGATAAAGAAGTGCGCGTTGACATTTGGTTAGGTTGGACAATTTGGCGATATTCACTTTTTAATGCCCGGACAAAGCTGGCATCTACAAGAATGTCTGCATCGAGAATTTCTCCAGTCAATGGGTTAACGCGGGATGGCCCCATCGCAAAATAACCGTCTACTGTGTTAATCCAACGAATTGTGTTGTAGCGGATATCGCTGGGGTCCCATGTGGCATTATCCGGCATTTGGCGCACTTCGATCGCATCCTTAAATCCGGCTTTGAGAAAGGCTTTGTTCCACATCAGCACCCCTTCTTTGATGGCATCGCGGTACTCAAGTGGCACAGCGTTATCAATCCAAAAAATAATCGGTTTTTTGGGTGGAGAAATTGCTGCTTTCGGGTTTTGTTTTTCTAAATTCCAGCGATTAATATAGCGGACAAATGGATCGCTGCGATCGTCTTTGGTTAAGTCTTGGTAAGCAGTGACGAAATAACCAACACGTTCATCAGCCAAACGTGGACGGTAATCGTTGTCTGGAAGTTGAGAAAGACTGTAATGAACGCGTAAAGTAAAGCCGCGTCCGTCAGCTAAAACGGCAAAATCTGGGATGTTCTTCTTACTACCGCTACTGTTGGAAAAGTTCAAAACCGATTCAACTTCTAAATTGTGGGGAAAAGCCTTAGCATTGCCAAAATATGAATCGTCTGTACTGGCGGAAATACCCAAACTTAAAGACAATCCAGCCAAGTCTTTAAGTAGCAAATCACCCAAGTCAACAAGAATCGTTTTGCGTTCTGGATGAATGCTTTTGATCGGAATGCTGTAAAGAACAGAATCACTAAAAGAACGAGCTAGCGATCGCGCTTGGGGATCTCCATCACGGGTGCGAAAATTTACATTACGAACAACAAAGTGTAAGTTGTCATCTACCCGTTGCCAGTAAAACAAAAAATCTTGCAATGGCATCCCACTGTAAATACCTTTTTCACCAATACCCGATTCTAGTGTTGCCGTGGCTAAATAATTTTTATCGAGCTGCTCTGGTTTAATTTCTAGATATATTTTATTCTTTTCTTGATTACGATAGAGAGTAAAAAGTCCCCCCTGCTTTTTAGTATCTTTAATTACTTCGTCAAATGGTTCTAAGTCATCTTTTTTTGGGGTTTTCTTATTTGTATTAGGCTTGCTTTGTGGTTTAACGGGGGTATTCTCAGCTTGTAAAAATGGTTGTTGTCCTGCTTCTTTTGTATCTTTAACTACCCAAGTAAAAGGCTGTTGCTGTGGTTGTTGATCGTGATTGATCACCCACAGAGAAGAGGCAGGGGGCAGGGGGCAGGGGGCAGAGGGAAAAGATGTAATTAGCCTCGTCCCTATCCCTTGTGTATCCCTTAAAGAAGTTTGCTTAGAAGGAAGCCCTCCCACAGTGCTGCTAACTCTTGGCAACTTCTCTTCTTTTGAACGAAAGCACCACTTTTCTTCTGCTTTTTGATTAGTAGACAAAACTGTATTGATTTTGTTACTAGGTAGTGACTTAGCGCTAGCAGTTGATATTCCTAAAAATAAACTATGCAATAAAATTACATAAAAAGTTACTCTGTTCATTCATACCATCCCTGATAAATATCACTAGTTAGTTTTTAATTTTTGCCACACTAAAGTATCTCGTTCTCGTCTAATATAGCCAACTCAAAAATACTCCTAGCTAACTGATATTAAAGGGAGACTTTTGAGTTAAGTTTTAGCCGAGATTTTTATGTTTGATGGCGCTGTTTTACTGTAATATTTTTCCTAATAATTGCACTGTAGCAAACATTACGTCTGATTTTAAAATCAGACTTATAGAGTCGCTGGGAAAAATATAGCAGTCTAGTCAAAATAGTGCCAAATAATTGATTTCACTGAAAAATGAACAAATATTTAAGCTAAAACTTGGTTTCACCAAGACAAAAAGCTCCTTACACCTGCCCTTGAGCTTTAGGCAATAAATTCTCAACCGAGAATATATATATTACTTGATGTTTTTCTCTTTAGTCCCTAAAAATTAAGTGGGTAAACATAAATTTTTAGAAAGATTTTGACAAAATACTAGCTAAATAGTAAAAAAGGATACAAAAATGTCACAGTTGTCTCAGATTTGGCAGCTTTTGAAAAATTATGCTACTGCTTTATGGTTGCAAGAAATATCAGAGTTAAAGTCTCTGAAGAAGACAACATTTTCTTATATAGGCAAAAAAGGCAAAAGGGTTAAATTTTTTCAAGATTACCTACAGAAAGTTTAGCAAAACAGGGAACAGGGTTTTAAAATTTTTCACCGATGCAGAAATAACTAAGTAATCAAACGGACATGATATAAAAGGTCAAAAGTTAAAAGTAAATTAAACTACTCGCCCATTATTCATGCAATCCAAAATCTTACCCCCATCCTTGCAACCTGGTGACTTACTACGAGTAATTGCCCCTAGTGGTGCTTTGCGAGAATTTGAGGCATTTGGACGGAGTATAGAAATTTGGCGATCGCATGGTTATCGAGTCGAAGTTATCCCCAATATCGATGAAAAATGGGGATATTTAGCCGGAAAAGACGAAAACCGCCGCCAACAATTAGCCGCAGCTTGGCAAGATCCCGAATGTCGCGGTATCCTTTGCACTAGAGGTGGTTTTGGTAGTACCCGCATTTTAGAAAATTGGAGTTGGCACTCTTTAAATAACCCAGTAATTCCTAAATGGCTGATTGGTTTTTCTGATATCACTACGCTGTTGTGGAGTCTCTACGCAGCGGGTATTTCTAGTGTTCATGCTCCCGTACTCACTACTTTGGTAGATGAACCAGATTGGTCAATTCAGCGATTATTTGATTTGTTAGAAGGTCGTCCTCTCGCACCTCTTAAAGGTTGTGCGTGGGGTGGAGGCGTTGTTAGTGGCATTTTATTACCGAGTAATTTGACCGTGGCTACCCATCTTTTAGCTACACCCATACAGCCAAGTTTAGATGGTGTGATTTTGGCATGGGAGGATGTCACCGAAGCACCCTATCGCATTGATAGAATGTTAACCCAGTGGCGTTTAAGTGGTGCTTTAGCAAAAGTCCGGGGTATTGCTTTGGGAAGCTTTACTAGATGCGAAGCACCGCCAAACATACCTAGTTTTAGTGTTGAAGAAGTCCTGCGCGATCGCTTGGGCGATTTAGGTATTCCTATTGTCTCTGATTTGCCCTTTGGTCACGGTAGTCCCAATGCAGCATTACCAGTCGGTGTATTGGCAACTTTAGATGCCGAACAAGGCGTTTTAAGTATAAATATGTAAGGAAGGGAAGAGGAGGCAGGGGGGACTAGGGGACTAGGGGACTAGGAGAGCAGCGCGGTCTTGGGGTCTCCCCCGAACTTTGCTCAACGGGGGGAACCCCCGCACGCAAGTTCTCTTCAAGTGGAGCGACTGCGGGGGACAGTTCTTTCCCCAATTCTCCAATTCTCCTTGTCCCCAATTCCTCTTCTCTATGCCCAATGCCATCAATATAGTCTAATCTAGTACAAGCGAACTATGAATATCGAATGTCTGATTTAATTTTGTTTTGGCATCGCCGCGATTTACGCATCTCTGACAATACAGGACTAGCAGCGGCAAGAGAGCAGAGTCCTAAGGTGGTGGGCGTATTTTGCCTTGATCCCAATATTTTAGAACGGGATGATGTTGCCCCTGCGAGGGTAACTTACATGATTGGTTGCTTACAGATACTACAACAGCGATATGCTGAAGCGGGCAGCCAATTGTTAATCTTACATGGTGATCCGATCGCAGCAATACCAGCTTTAGCAACGGCATTGAATGCTAAAGCTGTGTTTTGGAATTGGGATGTAGAACCTTATTCACAAATCCGCGATCGCAGTGTTATTGATACATTAAAAGAAAAGGGCATTGAGTTTCTTCCTCAAAACTGGGATCAGCTTCTCCACTCACCAGAAGAAATTCGCACAGGTAATAATAGTCCTTACACTGTTTACACCCCTTTTTGGAAAAATTGGAGTAGTAAACCTAAGGCTAAACCAGTCGAAACTCTGCAAAATACTGAAGCATTAACCAAAGCAGAACAGGAAATTGCCCAACAGGCAGGAGCAATTGAATTACCCTCCGCGAAAGATTTAGGCTTTATCTGGGATGGAGAGTTAGTTATTCCACCAGGAGAAGCAGCAGCACAATCTAGGTTAGAAGAATTTACTCATCAAGCAATTATTGAATATCAAGAACAGCGGAATTTTCCAGCCGTTGATGGGACATCACAACTGAGTGCAGCTTTGAAATTTGGCGTTATTGGCATTCGGACTGTGTGGGAAGCCACAATCGCAGCCCAAGAAAATAGCCGCAGTGAAGAAGCGCAAGCAGGTATTCGTACTTGGCAACAGGAGCTAGCTTGGCGAGAATTTTATCAACAAGCAATGTATAACTTCCCGGAATTGGCAGAGGGTGCTTACCGTGACACCTTCAAAAACTTTCCTTGGGAAACTAACGAAGAAAACTTCCAGGCTTGGTGTGAGGGAAAAACAGGTTATCCCATCGTAGATGCAGCAATGCGCCAGTTAAATGAAATTGGCTGGATGCATAACCGTTGTCGCATGATTGTTGCCAGTTTCTTAACTAAAGATTTGCTAATTAATCCCCAACTTGGTGAAAAATACTTTATGCAGAAATTGATTGATGGTGATTTATCTGCCAATAATGGCGGCTGGCAATGGAGTGCTTCTAGTGGGATGGACCCTAAACCTGTGCGGATTTTTAATCCAGCTAGTCAAGCACAAAAGTTTGATCCAGAAGGCGAATACATCCGACAATGGGTTTCTGAACTACGTTCTATAGATACAGAATATTTAGTAACTGGTAAAATTCCACCTTTGGAGCGTCATGGTATTGATTACCCTGAGCCAATTGTAGATCATAAACAACAACAAAAGCAGTTTAAACAGCTTTATCAGCAACAAAAGGCAGCTAATAGTTAAAGATAACTTAGCTTGGAATAATAGCAGTTATTCTAGCTTTTTGTGCCACTGCCCATCATCACCTTTGTCATAATCGCGCTTCACTGCACTCCAAGCAACACGAAAAGCACGTTCTTCTTCACCATATTCTTCTTCAGCGTTGTTAAACGCAGCCTGAAAAATTTCTTGAGCGTGCTTAGGTAAGTGTTTTTTTACTGAATCTGGTAAATCATCAATTTTTTGATCAGGCATATACCTGAAAATCTCACAAATTGAGCTAACAACAATGATCTTAAGACTTTGTATTATAAATTATTGAAGGCGATCGCCTCACCCACCAACTGCTCAAGAGGACAAACGTCTGTACCTGTAATGCCGACGTGGAGTTTAGATCGCTGTATATGAGTTGCCTGTACCAAATTTCTCAAAAAATGATGTAGGTTTAGCTATTTTGCAAAAGGGATAAAATATCTTTCTAGCTTATAGGAAACTTTTGCACTTAAGTACAAGTAATATTTACCCAGGATTATTTAATAATCCATTGAGAGTAGGGATCAAAATTAATATATTGCTTACTTATATTTCATTGATTATTCTTGAGATTTTAATAAAGATTCTCAATAAGTTATGTTTGTTGCAAACAGCTCAAAACATTTGTTATATTCTCAATTAACAAGCTTTGTTGAGAAAAACTAGTATGACTGTCTACACAAATACTTCACTCAAGGCAGAATTAAACGAGAGAGGCTGGCGTTTAACTCCCCAGCGCGAAACAATTTTACACATTTTTCAAGAACTTCCGCAAGGTCAACATCTTAGTGCCGAAGATCTTTATCATCGATTAGAAGGTGAAGGTGAAGGCATTAGCCTTTCAACTATCTATCGGACACTGAAATTGATGGCACGGATGGGGATTTTAAGGGAGCTAGAACTGGGAGAAGGCCATAAACATTACGAAATTAACCAGCCTTATCCTCATCATCACCACCACTTAATTTGTGTAAAGTGCAACGCGACTATTGAGTTCAAAAACGACTCTATTTTAAAAATAGGTGCAAAAACTGCCCAAAAAGAAGGGTTTCACCTGCTTGATTGCCAAATGACAATTCATGCGGTGTGTCCTAAGTGCCAGCGGGCATTAATGCCACTCTAGCACTTGGGTAAGATCACAAAGTGGAGTTACAAGGTGTGAATGAAGCGTAAAAAAAAGGGCGCTGTGCTGTGAAGACACCGCCCTGCTGTGCTAACAGTCTGGGGATATAAACCCTACATTCCGCACCCTTCTAACCTCAGCGGATGCTAAAAGCTTCCGGTTCTAATATCGCTGAGGCTGATGCCGTAGTATTCCTGGGCTTGCTTAATCGCTTTTTTCGTGTCGTCTGCCATGACACCATTAAGTTGGCCTTTATAGAAGCCTTTGTCCCGTAGTCGTCTTTGAATTTCGAGAACACTAAAATCACTCTTGGAAGCAGTTTTGACTAAGCTATATAACTTACCTCTGGTAGTAGGGCCAGCAACACCGCTAGCTGCCAAGTAATTAGCTCCTTGAAATCGCCGTACAGCATCCGCAGTGTAGGGACCAAAGTAGCCGTTTGGTTCTCCCTCTAAATATCCTGCTCGGATTAAATGGTCTTGCAAAACTCTCACTGCTTCGCCGCGATCGCCTATAGTGAGTTTATCTTTGTCAACAACTTGTTTGGGAGTCTCTTCTCCACCAACACCAACTGGTGGTAATTTGCTGAGTGTGGCTGGGCCGACAATGCCATCAACATTTAAGTTGTAAGACTTTTGGAACTTTTGGACAGCTTCTTCAGTGATTGGCCCAAATATTCCTGTGGCATTACCGTAGTAAAAACCTGCAACTGACAAGCGTTGTTGCAGAGTTCTCACATCTTCGCCTTCATCACCTTTGACAAGTAAGCCAGGATTACGGCGTTTACTCGTACTGGTACTAGTTACTGAACTAGCAGTAGTAGTTTTTTTGACTGCTGTACTAGGAACAGTTGTTTTTTGAGGTTGTGTATTGGTATTACTGATTTT
>JBBSOP010000031.1:0-18048 GCA_038259655.1 Chroococcales cyanobacterium | reverse complement strand
CGATATGGAAGATTATTTTGCTGCCAAAGCGCTGTTATTTAGCCCCGATTATCTGAAAGGACGGGCAATTATTAACGCTGATGATGCCTATGGTAAACGGTTAATCGCTGACTTGAATCCCCAACAGGTTTGGAGTTACAGCGTCAACGATCGCAGTGCTGATTTATGGATGAGCGATTTAAATTATCAACCTAATGGTGTCAGCGGTACATTGCATACACCAAAAGGGGAAGCGGCTTTTAGATCGCCCCTTGTCGGTCAATATAATTTAGAAAATCTTTTAGCTGCGGTAGGTGCAATTTTACACTTAGGATTAGATTTGCCATTAATAGCATCTGCAATCTCCGAGTTCCCAGGAGTCCCTGGACGTATGGAACGGGTGCAAATTGCTCCTGAGCAAGATATTAGCGTGATTGTAGATTATGCCCACACCCCAGATAGTTTGGAGAACTTACTCAAAGCTGCACGTCCATTTATCCCCGGTAAAATGATTTGCGTATTTGGCTGCGGCGGCGATCGCGATCGCACTAAACGCCCCAAAATGGGTAAAATCGCCGCCGACTTGGCTGATGTGGCAGTAGTGACATCAGATAACCCCCGGACTGAAGACCCAGAAATAATTCTACAAGATGTTTTATCAGGAATCCCTGACACAGCAAAACCGATTGTAATATGCGATCGCGCGATCGCTATTCGCACCGCTATTTTACAAGCACAACCCGGTGACGGGGTTTTACTCGCTGGGAAAGGTCACGAAGATTACCAAATTCTCGGTACAGAAAAAATCCACTTTGATGATCGCGAACACGCACGGGAAGCTTTAGAGGAAAGATTAGGGGATAGGTAGGAGGCAGGGAGCAGGGAGCAGGGAGCAGGGGGAGAATAACCTATGCCCTATGCCCCATTCCTAATTTATATTTAGGACTTACGCAATAACTCTCTGAAACCTTCTTAACTTCGTGTTCTCTGCGTCCTTTGCGGTTCGTTTTTCCATAATTTTGCGTAAGTCCTGATATTTTTAAATACCTTTTTTGTGAAAAATTGACACATAAAGGTGAAAATTGATACATAGTTGGTTTTGCTTGACTCATGAATGATTCTCCGCGTCAGGATCTGTCTTTTTATCAGCTGGCTTTGGGAGTGGAAGCGCCTCCTCAACCATTGCCCCTCAATCCTGCTACTTTGCTATCACTGGTAAGGTCACAAATAGACTTACTAATTGAACAGCAGATTGTCGCAACTTTCTGGGTTAAGCTACCACCTGGAAAAATTTGGCGCACAGAATTAGTGCGTTATCAATCCTTTGTAGGTGCGTCTGCTACTATCTATAATTGCCAAGTTGGAGAGAAAAAAATAAGCAAAGGTAAAGAGGTGGAAAACTCAAATCCACCACTTAGAGGTGTGCAACCTAGCAGTCGGAGTAATCAAGGACAATGGGGGAATGTGCAGGAAGAACTCACCTCACCATTGCATGATATCCATGTGCAGTTACTACCACAAAGGCAACTACGACGGGAATATTTTTTGATAGTATTATCGCCACAGTTTTGTAGTTTAATTTTGACTCATCGACCACTCAAAAAACGACAAACCCAAGTTTTAAAGAAGGTTAGCACTAAGAAAACTCTGCCTTTGCTGACTATAACTACTACTGAAGGAAAAGTTATTCAGCAAGTTTTAGATGGTATCAAACAGGCAACTAACCCAGAGTTTTCTCCCAAAATTACACCTGCTGATTTGACTTGCTCTAGTGTATCTGAACCAGCCTTGATTAATCAGCTGTTGGTAAAACAACTCCAGCGACAAGATGAAATTAGCCGTCAAAACAAGACTGTGTGGATTAGCAAGATGCAGCAGCAAAATCACAAGCTGCGTCACCAAGACCAACTTAAAGATAAATACTTAAGTAATGTGTGTCAGGAAATGCGTACACCTTTAACGCACATGAAGACTGCACTCTCGCTGTTAAATTCTCCGACTCTCAAGCCACCGCAGCGACAACGTTATTTACAGATGCTAAATACCCAATGCGATCGCCAAAGTACTTTGATTACTGGTCTATTGGATATGGTAGATCTAGAGCATAATTTAGACAAGACAACTTTAGAGTTAGTCAACCTTGCAGATGTTGTGCCTGGTGTAGTTAGTACTTACCAGCCTGTAGCCAAAGAAAAAGGCATTACGTTAGCTTATACTGTATCAACGGAACTCCCACTTGTTTGGTGTGTGGTGGGTAGGCTCAGACAGATAGTAATTAATCTGCTACATAACAGCGTTAAATTTACCCCCAATGGTGGACAGGTATTGGTCAAAGCCCATGTTAGAGGCGATCATGTCCAATTAGAATTTCGTGATACGGGTATCGGTATTGCTGAAAGCGAAATTCCTAAAATCTTTGACTGCTTTTACCGGGTGCGTTCTGGAGTAACTGAAGATCTAGGTGGTGCTGGTTTAGGATTAACAATTGTGAAACGTTTATTGTGGCGTTGTGGTGGTTCTATTTATGTTAAAAGTAAGCCGGATGAAGGATCTACTTTTATAGTGCAGTTAGTAAGTGTCCGCAATATACCCCAAGCGATCGCCACAGAACAACCTACTTAACTCACAAGTACTATTAAATTGAATAATTCGTGAACAACAAGATTCCCGACTTCTCAAATAAGTCGGGAATCTGAACTTCTTCTCCCCTTAATAAGTCAATTTAGCTAGACTTAATCAATCAAATAGTGAATAAACAAAATACAGTTTTTTTATTTAGTTTATCTGGAATATCATCACAAATATAAGTGTATTGTTAACGATAAGGAAAGCCGATAAAAATAATTTCACCCAAAATCGCAAATGATCTGATATAAACGGGAAATGTAACTTCAACACTTTGCGTGAAGGGCTATTGATGACATTTTGTCTGTTATAAAAATCACATTAATTGATATTAAAAGGAAAAAGACTCTATGGAATTAAAAAAAATAGACTGTTTTAAAAAGTACGGCGAATTTATTCTGCAAAAAATAGAGTCAGTGCCTCAATATCCCTCTCAACAAGAAGATTGGGTTCCAGCTAGCCTAGATCAGTGTCTGGTTCGTCTCCGGGAAGCTGCTGAGAAAACTGTAGAACTTGCCACTTCACCAGTCAAAATCGGTGTAATGGGAGAATTTAGTAGCGGGAAAACTTTGCTGCTAGGGAGCTTAATTGGATACGCAGATGCCTTACCAGTTAGCGAGAATCCAACGACTGGCAACATCACTGCTATTCACATTATCCCTGAAGACAATTTTGTAACAACTCAAGTAAATAATTTTACTGTAGAGTATCTTTCTCACGAAGGAGTACATGAGTGTCTGCGCTTTATGTTGGGTGAGGCAAATCGGCGCACTACAGTAGCTGGATTGGAACCCATACCGTTGTCGCAACTCAACAGCGGCAAAGATATTATTAACTGGTGTGAGTCGGCATGGAATCAAAGTAACAACTTAGAACTGCGTTATTTGCTGCGGGAACTGGTGTTATTTATTCGCGCTTATCAAGCTTATGGTGAAGCTATGTGTGATGGGCGCTATAGAATTGACGCTACTACTGCCCGTGAAGGGCTACAGCTAGCTGAACAGCCAATGGCCATCCAAACTCTCGATTTTGAGGATTTACCCCCAACTCATGTCAGATTACCGAGTCCACCGCAAAAGCTACCCACAAAGTTATTGCAGAATAGCTTTCCATTGATTCGCCGCGTAGATATTGAGGTGAAAATCTCACGGGAAGTTTGGGATGTGAATGGGGCTTCAGAATTTGTGCTTCTAGATTTTCCGGGATTAGGGGCTGCTAATTCTGGCGCTAGAGATACATTTTTATCATTGCGAGAATTAGCTGAAGTTCAGACAATTTTAGTCTTGCTTAATGGTAAATCTCCCGGAAGCGATCGCGCTAATAAAATCTTCACCATGATGCAGCAGCAGCGCCCAGGACAAGACCTCAAGGATTTAATTCTCGTAGGTGTGGGTCGCTTTGATCAATTACCTTTAGATAGTGAAGGCGGCGAAAGAGAACTTGATCAACTCATTCAAGATGTCAGTCCTTTACCAGAGACAGCTGTTTTCCAAAAACTCAAAGTTTTGCAAACCACCATTGACGGTGCAAGTGCCTTTACCACCCAAAAAGACCGGATTGTTTTGCTGTCGCCACTATTGGGATTAGCTGAATTGGCCAAACGTTCAAGTACTGTCAAAGCCGGTTCACCAGAGTTTTTAGCTAACTTAGATTATCCCAATTATTTAGAAAGATCTAAGCGGTTGCAACAAAAGTGGGAGCAATTAAGCGATCGCCTGTTAGAATCGGATGCACGCAGTCATTTGGGCAGACAACTAGGTTACTTTGCCCAAGACGGAGGGATTGCCAAATTACGAGAGTTGATTCAAACCCATGTCGCCACTCACGGACTGAAACAACTGTATGAAGACACTCGCAGATCTGTGGAAAATTTGCGTCAACAACAAGATAACTTAAAAAACATTCTCGAAGAAATTCACGAGCAAGGCATCCCCACTACAGATAGTCCAGCTGTGATCGAATTACGGGCTGTAATTGAAAATTTAGATAAAACTTATCGTAATTTCCTCAAAGACTTAGGACAAGAACCACTCAAAGACCGACGAGGAGAAATTGTCAGCGATATAGTTAAAGACGAACTCACTTTTAGAATCCTCAATTGGCATCAGTGGACTTTATTGTTTAACAAAGCTAAAAACGGCGCGATCGCTCTGGCAGAATCGAAAGGTGCAGCTGGTAAACTATTTGATCGGGGCAACAAAGTTAATAATAATCTGCCGACTCAAAGCGATGATTTTTATCCAGTTTTTGCTAAAACAGTCAAAGAACTAGAAGATTTTGCCCGCGATCGCATTCATCAAGCCGTCATCGATTGGTTAGCTAAATTATCCCAGCAAATAGCCCCAGAACGTGACTATTTAAAAACAATTATCCACCCTGAAATGGAACAAGATATTGAGTCTAAATTTGGTGTAGAAGAAGCCGACTTATTTTATAAACTGCTATTGGGTTGCGATCCTAACGAGTGGCAAGAAGCAATTATTTCAGAAATTAATAGCAAAGATCAAGCGATGTCTAACGACAAAACCCTTGGTATCTACGCCCCCGAAACGATGTTTCCCCTAGCGCGTCAAGACGAAAAACACAACATTGGTCAAATATTCGATTGGGCCCCAGAAAGAAACCAAGGCTTATCTAGATCCACAAATCACCAGCTTTTCGTATTGCGACTGCGAGATGAAATTACTGCTAGCACCAGCCTCCATCTTGTCCAATATGTCAGCGAAGTCACTCGTCAAGTTAACTCCGAATTAGAAGGAATTTTAGATCAAATTATTCCTACCATGCAAAACTTCTCCAAAAAAGAAGCACTACTAAGATTTATTGCCGCCGGAGATTCATCATCTCCAATAGCCATTCCCAGCTGGTTACAAATTCTCTCCGAAATCGCCAACCATCAAGAAACACAAAACTAAAAATAGAGAAGAAAGTTTATAAATCGCCTTGAAAGGGTTGATCCTAACTTCTTATCCTCTCTGCGCCTCCGCTTACTGAGCGCAGTCGAAGTATGCGCCTCTGCGTGAGCCATATTCTTAAAACAACGCCGAATCATTGCGAGAAAAGGAAAATACAGAATGCCCGTAGAAATTCGGCTTTCACCTCGCTTCCAAGTGCATGTTAAAGAAAACGGATATTTAGAGCTTCCTAGCATTCAACTAATCCCCTCAGGGAACAATATCCCTCACATTTCTCGCATCACTTGCATTGTCAGAGGCACACCAGATGACTTAGCCGTCCAAATTCAAAAAGCGTATCAACAATTTTACTCTGCTACACCGAGAATTTCGCAAATCGGAGAATTAGGGCAATATCCTTGCAAACTCAAACAACCTTTAACACAACCAATCAACTGTAACTTACAAGTAATTGTTGAGTATTTTGATTCCGATTATTCAGGAAATCCGCTACTATCTGAACGTCAACAGATTGCAACTTCATGTCATCTGTGGTCTCCTTTAATTTCTGAGCCGCCGCCTATCAAACAAACAACAGAAACAGATACTACAATGAATCCTTTTCAACTGAATACTCATATTGATGAACAACCAGATAAACCCCAAAAAAGATTTCCTGGATGGTTCGCCTTAGATTTTGGCACATCAAATTCTACAGTCACACTTTTCGATCCGATTGAAGTACCAATCGCCGAAGTTTTACCCAAAGAGCAAGAATTAAGATTGCGCGATCGCTTGGCACAATGGCTGAGTTCTCCGGCTGCTGTGGCGTTACCAGATATCAGTGCGGGTGAATGGGACAAGTTTATCGCTGATATTAGTAAAAATCTTGAAATAGAACCCAGTCGCTTAAGCGAAGTTTTTATTAGCGATCGCCAAGAACGCTTTTTAGAAGCAGTTCGCCAAATTGAATTATGTCTAGGTAATAGCGATCGATTCCGCCGAGCCGCCAGTAAAAAACTTTACCAAATTTACCATGAAGTGTTTCGCGTACCTACGCTAGAATCGCAAAATTTGATTCCAGTAGTATTAGATATTGATCGCCGAGACACAGAAATACCCAGCGAATTAGAAGTTTATAGCTTCAAAAATCTCTCATTGCGGATGGGTAGGGAAGCTAGAGATAACAGAAAAAAAGCGATCGCTCAAGGTACAAGTAGTTCTTTAAAGGAAATTATTAGTCGATTTCATCACTCGCCTAAACGTTATTTTGGTCAAGAAAGATCTTTTCCAGTCATTTTGGAAGGTGAAGAAGAAACAATCAATGTTAATCATTTAATCCAAGCAGCTTGGGCGCATTTAATAGAATTAACTGAAGATTATCGCAGACGTTCACAACGCAAATTTTCTGAGGGAGATTTGCTCACCGCTGTTGTTACTTACCCAACTGTCGCCCCTCCAGTTGTTCGTAAAGAAGTTAAAGAATTAGTTGAACAATTAGGTATTGATGATGTCCAAACCGCATACGATGAAGCCGTTTCTGTGGCTATCTTCTTTTTATGGCGAGAATTTGGTGGTAATCTCAATATTGGGATTGAATCATTCAAAACCCGTTGTCGTCGAGCCGGCGATAAATGGTCACAAAATGTCCTTGTTTTAGATATTGGCGGCGGAACTACTGATTTAGCTTTAATTGAACTGACATTAGAAGATCAAACCCCTTTCTTTGCTAATAATGAAGACCGAGGGTTAGGGGGACGTTATTATAAATTAACTCCTAAATTGTTAGGATCTTCCGGTCATTTACAGTTGGGTGGTGAATTAATTACACTGCGAATTTTTAGATTATTAAAAGTGGCGATCGCTGACTTTCTTTTAACAGCAGTGACAATAGGTAATATAGCCAGCGAAAAATTAGAAGATTTAATTAGCACTGAATTAAACGAGCGTTTCTTAAAACAAGGAAAATTCCAAAGCGGTAGTATTTTAAAATGTCTAGATAAAGAAAATCCCGAAGGCGATGCAGCTTACAAAGATGCTCTAGATACAGCAGAGAAAGTATTACCTACTCGTTGGCAACAAGCACCCCAACGCCTACAAACCTTTTATACTCTTTGGGAATATGCAGAAACAGCTAAACTGCAATTAGGTCAAAAATCGCCTGATGATTTTTCTGGGTTAACCTTTACTTTATTTGAGCAGCAAATTTCTGAACTGTTGACTCAAAGTGGAATTAAATTCCAAGCGACAAATTTAGATAATATCTTTGTTACCCTAGATAGTCAGCAATTTGAAACAGCCACCACCTCAGCAATTAAAGAAGCGATCGGTATTGCCAAAGGATTAATGGAAAGTCGCTTGCATCCCGAAGATAATAATATAAATGCTTGGAATACCCATAAAGTTGATTGGTTAATTTTATCTGGTAAAACTTGCAATTTGGATTTAGTCCAACGCCACATTTACCAAGAATTTAGCAACTCACCTTATTTTGTCTGGAATCCAGAGCGAATTACCTTTGTTTTGGAATTTACTAAACTAGCGACATCTGCGGGTGCTTGCTACGCCGAGAAATTACGAAGACTGAGATTTGATCCCGAAGAATCTAAAGGATTGTTACGCAAAGGAGCCAATCAACTCGAAATTGATGTCAAAAACCTGTTTTATTATCTACCTTGCAACTTCAAACGCAAAACCCAAAGTAATGATTTATTGCCAGTATTCAAAGCCGGACAAGAACTTTATCAACTTGCTCCTTGGGAAAAAGTAGCCAAGGTTCGGACTGGATGGCAAGGGATACAATTAACTAATATTATTTACCGTCAAGACTACGAGGATGGAGATTTACGACTTTGGGGTAGCTTCGATGGTAAAAAGCTCATGGAAAAGCTGGGGATGGAAGAAGCTGAGTTTCTTAGAAAAGTTAAAGTACAATTTGAAATTGACCAAACACTGCAATTTAGTGTATTGCTTTGTCAGGGAAATCCCCATTATTTAATCGACGTTCCTGGGATAGATGTAGGATCAGCAATATCAGCAATTTCTGAAACATCAACACTGTTTGCTGATGGTAAATTAAAATGGAATATTGCCGTTGAACGCCCCCATAAAAACTTGACTGATGGTGATATTGCCGTCAACGTCCTAGAATCTGCAACTGTCGATCAACCCAATGCTTATCATCTAGTATTTGAAGTAGACAAAGATGATAGTGAATATTTGCAAGAATTTCATTATCTCCAAGATGGCGCACCCCAACCAGGAACCGGTTTAATTAGTGAACCCTTACCTCCCTTCCCACAAACTAGTCAGCATACCTTCTATGTTTATCAAACAGATAGCGAAAGTAAAACCAAAAAATGGTTACGCATCGGCGCACTGAGTAAACCAGACATTACAACAGATTACCCTAGCCAATATCGTGTAACTCTCGACGAAAAAGGCATTCTGCGGATGCACGCCGGGGAAGTACCCTATTGGACATTGACTAATGAAGAATGT
The DNA here is from genome assembly GCA_038259655.1 of Chroococcales cyanobacterium. GTDB lineage: Bacteria > Cyanobacteriota > Cyanobacteriia > Cyanobacteriales > Nostocaceae > Halotia. Next base: position 9,049 of record JBBSOP010000031.1, on the reverse strand, counting down.
CTCAAACAACAAGGATGCGTTTATCGTGCTGAATTAGAATTGCAACCCAACGAAGTTGACAAAGAACGCGATCCGTTTTGTGGCATACATTAAGTTTAGCTCACACATTCGCCGTTAGGCGTTCTCGCAGAGTAGGCGCTCAGAAATCTCTGCATCTCTGCGCCTCCGCGTCTCTGCGTGAGATAAAAAGTAAAGATTAAATTCATGCAGCATCTAAATCAATTATTAAACATCAAAAACTCAGAGTTAGCCAAACTCCTAAAATTTAGCCTACACGGATTAGAGGCAACTTTAATTCAAGCTCGTACAGAACTTCCAAACGATCCAGGAACCCAATTATGCGACAAATTGCTGCAAGAACTTCATAGTTTATTGCAACCAGAGCAAGACATTAGTGCCATTATCCCATCCCCAGATGAATTAAAACTAAACCACCTACGAGAAGCTTTTGAAACTGATCCAGAACTTAATTATTATCTGGGAGATTCTCTACTGCAAAGCCAGACAGACTCCGATTTATGGAACGAAATTCACCGCAAACTACTACGGGTTCCAGAAGATTTAGCTATATCTTGGCGACAGCTTGCTTTAGAGCTAGTTCAGGAAGTTGGTGCTGTAGAAGATAATTCTTATCTTTATCAAGTACCTTTTATTCGGGATGAAATTATTTACCCCGGACTTAGCGGTACTGTTCAAGCCAAAGGATTATGTTTATCTAAACAAGCACTTTTAAATTATGAAATTACCTCAGATCATGCCTCTGAAAATATGCATTTATTAGCTGGGTTTCTACTTTTATATATAAATTTTATCGAAATAGATCAAGATCTACACCATGCTTTAAAGAGCGTTTTTGGCTTTGATGTCGTCTCACTGCATTCCAAACCAGAACAGAAAAATCAATATATTGAAGCTTTAAGCGATCGCTTTCACCGTGTCCAAAAAGCTGAGGAAAATACTGATATTATATTAACTATACGTGCTTGGATTGACATGGACGAGGCAATTCACTCTTTAGTATTCATCCCTCCTGCTGAACGCTATTCGTGGTGGGGTAAGCTGCAACAAGAATCACGGCGTATACTCAAAAAAGTCGCTGATAGAGCAAATACTGCTGGTCATAATGTGCGGATTCGTCAATTATCAGGGCTTTATGCCGATATTTGTACGTTATCAAAGGATGACTTGCAACTAGAATGTGGCGGTGTTCCTGGGGAAGTTTTAACTTGTTTACGAGTATATGTGCGAATTAATCAACAAGAGTACCCAGGACGCGTTATCTTTCGCTCATCACGGTAAGTGCGATCGCTTGACATAGATTTCAATCAATGCCTGTCTCTAATTATTAAGGCTTTACTTATAGGTCTTGGTACAAGTAAGCAAAAACTAAGCAAGTAATTTTCGTGCCTTAGTCCAAATCTTTATGTATCAGTGCTTGGGGTAGCCAGTGCTGTTAATAGTTCTTGCCCGGTAATGGCTAAATTTTGAAATACAGTATTTTTTATACTGAAATTTATAAATAAATACGAGGGTGTAGACACCCTGTAAATTAATGTGTATATTCAAAGTATATACGTTAGACATATAACAGCATTTTGCTTTGACTAAGAAAGCTGAAGTCTAAACGTATAAATTTTCACGAAATTATTTTGGAGTTAACTATGACAGCTGTTGTTGCTAAATGGGGAAATAGTTTAGCTATCAGGATTCCAAAATCGATAGCTGAACAAGCACACGTAACTGAAGGCATCGGCATAGATTTTTTCGTAGAAGGAAACAGCATTATTATCACGCCACAAAAAAGAAGAAAATATACTCTTGATGAGTTATTGGAAGGGATGACTCCTGAGAATTTTCATTCTGAATTTGAAACTGGCAATGGTGTGGGGAATGAAGATTGTTAGTTAAACCATATTTTCCTGAAAGAGGAGATATTATCAAGTTAGAATTTGGAGCAGAGAAACAGTTTACTATTGATTCAATTCAGCGTGCATTTGCCCTTCACAAAGCTGGAATGTCATTTGAAGAAATTGCTGTAACGCTGAATAATGAGCTTCAACAACAAGGATGCGAGCAACAAGGCTACCGCACTGTTCTCGTTATATCTCCAATTAGATACAATCAAATATCTTCTCTAGTTTTGGCGTGTCCCATAACCAGTAAATCAAAAGGGCTTAAATTTGAAGTTCCGCTTACTGAAGACATGAAAACAGAAGGAGTTGTGCTAGCTGATCAAATTAAAACACTTGACTGGAAAGCTAGAAAAGTAAAATTTGTTGAAACTGTTTCAACAGATTTAATAGAAGAAGTGCAAGCAAAGTTAGAAACGTTAATTTTCTAACTTTGCTTTTGTATAGTATCTTAATAGCAAGCGAATAACATATTGTTAATTGTCTAATTTCTCCCCCAGCTTCAACTGAGCAAGGAAGTTTCGCAGCACTAGCTGCCTCAGACCTTTACTAGAAGCGATTGACAGCCATTTATAGAAGAGCCATTGCTTACCTGATTTTCTTACTTAACAAGTTTTAGCGAAGAGGTAACGCTTGTGCTTAAAACACTGAACCCTATTGGGTTAAGTATGAGCTTCCTTGCAGAAATAGATGAGAAAATGGAAAACAGTGACTTAAATTAAAACATCAATATGGATACAAAAGCTTTTAAGCGTACACTCCAACATTCAGAAAATTACAATCGTAAGGGATTTGGGCATCAAGCGGAAATTGCTACCCAACTGCAATCTGAGTATCAAAGTAACTTAATTCAAGAAATCCGCGATCGCAATTACACTTTGCAACGAGGTAATGTCACAATCAGACTAGCCCAAGCTTTTGGCTTTTGTTGGGGCGTAGAACGTGCTGTGGCCATGGCCTACGAAACTCGCAAGCACTTCCCCACAGAACGCATCTGGATTACCAATGAAATCATTCATAATCCTTCTGTAAATCAAAGAATGCAGGAGATGGAAGTAGGATTTATTCCAGTTGCGACAGGACACAAAGACTTTTCTGTTGTCGAAACTGGTGATGTAGTCGTTTTACCTGCTTTTGGGGCCAGTGTCCAAGAAATGCAGATACTCAACGATAAAGGCTGCAAAATTGTCGATACCACTTGTCCTTGGGTATCTAAAGTTTGGAATACAGTCGAAAAACACAAAAAAGGTGACTACACTTCAATTATTCACGGAAAGTATAAGCACGAAGAAACCGTTGCGACTAGTTCCTTTGCTGGCAAATATTTGATTGTCTTAAATTTGCCAGAAGCAAATTATGTAGTTAACTATATTCTCAATGGTGGGAACCGTGATGAATTTCTGCAAAAATTTGCTAAAGCTTGTTCCGCAGGATTTGACCCAGACAAAGATTTAGAGCGAGTTGGTATTGCTAACCAAACTACAATGCTCAAAGGTGACACTGAGCAGATTGGTAAGCTGTTTGAGCATACGATGATGCAGAAGTATGGCCCTACTGAGTTAAATCAGCACTTCCAAAGTTTTAATACTATCTGTGATGCGACTCAAGAACGGCAAGATGCCATGCTGGATTTAGTGCAACATAACATAGATTTGATGCTCGTAATTGGTGGGTTTAATTCATCAAATACCACTCAATTGCAACAAATCGCTGCTGAACGTCAACTTCCTTCGTATCACATCGACAGTGTAGAGAGAATTAAATCAGAAAAATCTATTGAACATCGGCAATTAAACGGAGATTTAGTAATCACGGATAATTGGTTGCTAACTGGTGAAATTGTTGTGGGTGTTACCTCTGGTGCTTCTACACCAGATAAAGTAGTAGAAGATGTGATTGAAAAGATTTTTACTTTGAAGGCAACAGAGTAAAAAGGCAAGGGAGAAGGAAGCAAAGGGGAGAATTTTTATCTGCCCCTATGCTTCTAAATTAATTCTTTAAATACGTTTCATGTTTTCAACAATCAAACATCTGTTGTCTTTGTAACTATTTGCCAAAACGGCAAGTAGCCAAAAACTAATTTTGATATATTACAGAGATTACCAGGATGTTTTTACTTGCTATGTTTCTGGCGGGATTCAAACCCGTCTTTTTTATTGTAATTTTTTGGCATTTTGGCAAGTTTTAAAAATGTCTGTACGGTATATTTGTTAAAATTACCAAGATTGAGCATGATTAAAACAATTAGTGCGACATAAATCGCCATTATAATTGTTTTTATGATCTGCTCTTATTACCAACCTATAAATTTGATTCGTCCTTTTTTAAGATATTTTAAGGTGTATTGCCACTTTCAAGCTATTTAGACGGGATAAAACCCGTCTTTTATTTTGTCTATCCACCCGAAGACCTACTTTGATATGGGGAATTATAGTGCTTACAGCAACACTTTGAGATTCTAGAGTTCTTGATATATATGATTTTTTGATTAAATGTATTGAATTATACTGTAATTATTCATTATCAGCTTTTATGAGATTTGGACACATCCTAAAGGAAGATGACCAATCACTCAAATAATAGGTAAATTAATGCGGGATGTTGTTATGCACTGGATTTATAAAAGGGTTTGGCAGTGAGCCAAACCCTTTTTTTATTTGTACTTCGCAAGCCTAAATTCAAATTTTTTCTTTGTATATAGAGACTAATTAAATTACTGCATAATTAATGGTGCTTAAAGCTAAAAATTATATAGAAAATAGCAAATATAAATCAAATGTCACACATTCTTTTGTGCATACAACTCTGTTTGATGATTTTTTAATGAAAATTATTCTTCTCTTTCTGTCTTGGTGTCTCTGTGGTTCATGATTTTTCACCACTAAGGCACTAAGGCACAAAGACACAAAGACACAAAATTTTTTCAACTCAGGAGGAATCATCGTTCGTCAACTTGGCATATGGGGAGAAATCCAATGCCCCATGCCCTACAATTAATTCCAATCCTGCTCTTCTTTTTTGCCCCGACTTTGATAAATTCCCCCAATACTATGTAGTTGGCGCGTTTTCTCAAAGAGTTGGGCTTCTGTCAAACCCCACTGCTGCAAGACTTGATCTAAATCTTTTTGGATGTCTCTTGCGCCTGGAAAGCCTTGATAGCGTGTTCGCAGCCTAGCCAATTCTGCCAAATTATATTCTGTCGCCTCTTGAGCGAGTAAAATATCAATAGAGGGGCGATCGCGGTTGTAAAGAGGATGTTGTTGATCTTTATTTCCGTGTAGTTCAGCCATACTTTATACCTTTAGTTAGGTTGTTAATTCATCCCAAATTCAGAGGTAAAAATCTATCCATAGCTCCATAATTAAGTCATGACGGCAACTACACCCTAGCTCATACGGCTCTCACCACTGCCAGTCAACTTTAAATAAAGATACATTATCTCTAAGAAAATACAAAAAAGTTTAAATGAGGGTGAATTTTAACTCACCCAAACTCCAAGCAGCAAGGGAGCAAGAACCCGCTATGTTTGAACACTTCACTTCCGAAGCAATTAAAGTAATTATGTTAGCTCAGGAGGAAGCCCGTCGTCTGGGTCACAACTTTGTAGGAACTGAACAAATTCTCCTGGGACTAATTGGAGAAGGGACTGGGGTTGCTGCTAAAGTGCTGAACGAATTGGGTGTTACTCTCAAAGAAGCACGTCGCGAAGTCGAGAAAATTATCGGTAGAGGTTCTGGTTTTGTACCACCAGAAATTCCTTTTACCCCCAAGGTTAAAAGCTTATTTGAGCAATCGTTTAGAGAAGCTAATAGTCTAGGACACAACTACATCAACACTGAACACTTACTCTTGGGATTGACCGAGGCTGGTGAAGGTGTTGCTGCCAAAGTGCTACAAAATTTAGGGGTTGACCTCAAGAGTGTCCGCACTGCTGTAGTTCGCCTCTTAGGTGATGATGCCACAGTTGTTGTCGGTGGCAGTAGCCCAAGACGTACCAAAGCCACAACCACAGAGGAATTTGGCAGAAATCTGACCAAATTAGCACAAGAAGGCAAACTTGACCCTGTAGTTGGTCGTCAAAAAGAAATTGAACGCGCTATCCAAATTCTTGGTCGCCGGACAAAGAATAACCCAGTATTGATTGGGGAACCAGGAGTTGGTAAAACAGCGATCGCTGAAGGTCTAGCTCAACGCATTGTCAATCAAGATGTCCCGGAAACTTTGCAAGATAAGCTAGTCATCAGCCTGGATATGGGGTCGTTAATTTCTGGAACTCGCTTCCGGGGCGACTTTGAAGAACGCATCAAGAAAATCGTGGAAGAAGTCCGCTCGGCGGGCAACATCATCCTAGTAATTGATGAAATTCACACCTTAGTTGGTGCTGGTGGCACAGAAGGCGGCTTAGATGCTGCTAACATCCTTAAACCTGCCTTGGCTAGAGGTGAACTCCAGTGCATCGGTGCTACCACCTTGGATGAGTATCGTCAGCACATTGAGCGCGATGCTGCTTTAGAGCGTCGTTTCCAACCGATTATGGTTGGTGAACCTTCAGTAGAGGAAACCATCGATATTCTCTACGGTTTGCGCGGAGCTTACGAGCAGCATCATAAAGTAGAAATTTCTGATGCTGCCGTTGTCGCAGCAGCGCAGTTGTCAGATCGTTATATTAGCGATCGCTTTTTACCAGATAAAGCAATCGACTTGATTGATGAAGCTGGTTCTCGCGTTCATCTGCGGAACTCTCAAATTTCTAGCAACAAAGAACTAAAGCGCCAATTAATTGGCGTTATCAAATCTAAACAAGAAGCAGTCAGACTCCAGAATTTTGACAAAGCTGGAGAATTGCGCGACGAAGAATTAAAACTCGAAGCAGATCTCCAAGCCGAACAAACTGAGCAAACTATCAGCAAACCCGTTGTTGACGAAGAAGACATTGCTCAAATCGTGGCTTCCTGGACTGGTGTACCAGTTAACAAACTCACCGAATCTGAGTCAGAATTGCTGTTACATCTAGAAGACACACTGCATCAGCGGTTAATTGGTCAAGAACAAGCGGTTACAGCCGTCTCTCGTGCCATTCGTCGTGCCAGAGTTGGGCTAAAGAGTCCTAACCGTCCAATTGCCAGCTTTATCTTCTCAGGCCCCACCGGAGTTGGTAAGACCGAATTAGCGAAGGCATTAGCCGCCTACTTCTTCGGTGCTGAAGAGGCGATGATTCGGCTAGATATGTCCGAATACATGGAAAGCCACACCGTCTCCAAGCTGATCGGTTCACCTCCTGGCTACGTCGGATACGACGAAGGCGGACAACTGACCGAAGCAGTGCGACGTAAGCCATACACAGTGTTGCTATTCGACGAAATCGAAAAAGCGCACCCTGATGTCTTCAACATGTTGCTGCAAATCTTAGATGATGGACATCTGACCGATGCCAAAGGTCGAAAAGTTGATTTCAAGAACACAATGATTATCTTGACTTCCAACATTGGTTCTAAGGTAATCGAAAAAGGTGGCGGTGGTTTAGGCTTTGACTTCGAGACTCAAGCTGATGCTAGTTACAACCGCATTCGTAACCTAGTAAATGAAGAACTGAAGGCTTACTTCCGTCCTGAGTTTCTTAATCGTGTCGATGATATTATCGTCTTCACTCAACTTTCTAAAGATGAAGTCAAGGAAATTGCTGAGATCATGCTTCGTGATGTCTCCAGCCGCTTGACAGAAAAAGGCATCATCTTAGAAGTTACAGAACGCTTCAAAGAGTTAGTAGTACAAGAAGGCTATAATCCCAGTTACGGGGCTAGACCGTTACGGCGGGCAATTATGCGCTTATTGGAAGATTCTCTGGCTGAAGCAATGCTATCTGGGCAAATCACCGATGGTGATACTGCTATTGTTGACGTTGATGATGACAATCAAGTGAGAATACAAAACTCAGAAAAACGCGAGTTACTGTTAGCTAATGCTGGCTAATATTTCCAATAACTCACTGTATTAGATCTTTTCACCCCTGGTATTACTACCGGGGGATTTTTTTATTTTATCAACGATGGTGCAGCAGCCAATATCATCCAGAACCTTCACGATTTAACCAAGAAGAATCGTCATTGCGATCGCCATTATGCCTTTTGGTTAACCATAATTAATTCTTATGATAGATGTAATGACCATAAACCAATTGATAGCATTTACTTTAGTAAAAAACATTTATTCAAGTCACAAAAATGAACATTCTTGCTTGGATTGTTTTAGGTCTAATCGCCGGTGCTATTGCTAAGGCTATCTACCCTGGTCATCAAGGTGGTGGTATTCTAGGAACAATTGTATTAGGGATAATTGGCGCTTTTGTTGGTGGTAGTTTGGGCGTACTTTTAAGTACAGGAAGATTTGCGTTGACCGCTGCCAGCCTGAGTATCCCCGGTATTATAGTGGCAGTTCTTGGAGCAATTGTTGCTGTATTCTTGTGGAATTTGATCACCCGTAGTAGTGCCGTGTAAAAATTTAATAAATCGTAGTTAATTAAGAGTAAATTTCAGGGAACTCATTAACTATTATTTATCCCTGAATTAAATTGAAAAGATAGCGCTTACCTAAAAAATAGGTTGGCGCTATTATTTTTGAACAATAAAATCATCAAACTTAGTAGTGCGATCGCCTATGATGTCCAATGAGTAAATTTAGAGATGGAGTATAAAATTTATCTTGATACACTCTTACCTCGTTGTGTCCCATTAAAACATGGCAAGTATGTTGAAAATAGAAATAGGCGATCGCATATTGCTATTTTTGGTAAAACATCTGTAAAACCTGCCACCTCCATAAGTCAAAATTTTTATAGACCAGAACTCAGGTACATTCAAAATGAATATCAAAGATGGATTTATCGGCACTGTTGGCAACACACCGCTGATTCGCTTAAACAGCTTTAGTGAAGAAACAGGTTGCGAAATCCTTGGTAAAGCAGAATTTCTCAATCCTGGGGGTTCCGTCAAAGACCGCGCAGCACTTTACATTATTGAAGACGCAGAACAAAAAGGTTTACTTAAACCCTGTGGCACTGTTGTAGAAGGAACTGCTGGTAATACTGGCATTGGACTGGCGCATATCTGTAATGCCAAAGGCTACAAATGCCTAATTATTAT
>JBBSOP010000030.1:0-18051 GCA_038259655.1 Chroococcales cyanobacterium | reverse complement strand
CTCCATTCATGACAGCATACCGCTATTCAAGACACATTTTCAACTTATCATTGCCAGAATATGGATATCATGACAAAGAAGCAGCAGACATTACTAAACTTCTTGACGGAACACAAGCACAACGCTTAAAAGAATTAGTTAAAGATTGTCGAAAATCTCATAGTATTGTGGGTTTTATTGGCGCGCCTCCTTGTCCTGATTTTTCTATTGGTGGTAAAAATAAAGGACAATTGGGAGATAATGGTAAACTTTCGGCTTCTTATGTAGAATTAATTTGCCTTAATTTACCAGATTTTTTTGTATTTGAAAATGTAAAAGGTTTATACAGAACTATAAAACACCGTTTATTTTTTGAAACGCTGAAGCAACAATTACAGCAAGCAGGATATATATTAACAGAACGATTAATTAATACTATTGAATACGGTGTACCCCAAGATAGAGAAAGAATTATTTTGATGGGTTTTAGAGCTAATTTTTTGAAGGAAATAGGAATCAACCATGAATTTACTTTTCCTTGGGAAAAATATATTTTATATCCTCAAGAAAAAGTGTTTGCTTATCCTTGGAGTAAGTGTGAGCCATTTAAAGAAAACTCTCTAACTCTTTGTCATGAAGACATTCCTCAAGAACTAACAGTTGAATACTGGTTTAGAAAAAATGATGTGTTGAAACATCCTAATGCTGAACATTATTTTCAACCAAGGGCAGGTATTACAAGATTTGCTGCTGTTGATGAAGGAGATGTTTCTAAAAAGTCTTTCAAACGTCTGCATAGATGGCGTTACTCTTCAACAGCTTGCTATGGCAATAATGAAGTCCATTTACACCCTTATAAAGTCCGCCGAATATCTGTAGCAGAAGCTTTAGCTATACAATCTTTACCTGCAAATTTTGCTCTTCCAGAAAATATGTCGCTCACCAACATGTTTAAAACTATTGGTAATGGCGTACCATATCTAGCATCAAAAGCATTAGCTCAAACTATTGTTGACTTCTTAAAAATTAACGTTAAAAACCATTATTTAACGATCGCCTAATGTCAACTTAAATACCTAAAAAATTCTGGTATTCTTGCAAGCCTGACGTTTCAGACCATTTCAGCAGCTTGTTTTCAGGATAAACTCGTAATAAATATGCTTTAATATATATATAAGAAATGTTTTAATTTTTTATAAAGATTAATAATCAATTACTGGCAAAGGTACGATGGCAGCAGACTATCCAGACATTGATATTGCGCCATTCATAGATCACGCCCTGTTAACACCCACAGCTACCCCAGAACAGGTAGAGCAATGGTGTGAAGAAGCAGACAAATTTCATTTTGCAGCGGTTTGTCTTCATCCCGCTTATGTGAAACAAGCAGCGGAACTCCTCCACGGTAGGAACCCAAAAGTCTGTACGGTGATTGGCTTTCCGACTGGTGCGACAACTTCAGCAGTTAAACTGTATGAGGCTCAAGAAGCAGTGGAACATGGTGCTACTGAGTTAGATGTTGTGATCAACTTAGGTTGGTTGAAAGCTGGCAAAACTGAAGAAGTACATCGGGAGATTGCCGAAATTTGTGAAGAGACTGGGCAAACTGTCAAGGTAATTTTGGAAACAAATTTACTCACAGATGCTGAAAAAAATCTGGCGGCCGAGATATGTATGGAAGCGGGCGCAGCATTCTTAAAAACCGGTACAGGCTGGAATGGGGGTGCTACGGTGGCAGATGTACGGCTTTTGAAGGAAGTAGCCAAAGAAAGAGTAGGAATTAAGGCTTCAGGGGGTATTCGCACTGTCAATCAAGCCCTAGACTTAATTCTAGCGGGTGCTACTAGATTAGGCACGTCTCGCGGTATCGATTTGATCCGCCAGCGCGATAACCTGGGAAAGGGTGGATAGTCATTTGTTTTTTGTCTTTTGGCTTTTGTCATTTGTCTAAACTTCATGACTGATGACTAATGATTAATGACTAATGAGTAGAACCTATAAAGCAACTGGGATTAATCTCAAAACCCAGGCACTGGGAGAATCTGACAGAATAGTGACAATTTTGACACGGGAGTTCGGTTTGATTCGAGCAGTTGCCCCTGGCGCACGCAAGCACAACTCTAGCCTTGGTGGTAGAAGTGGAATGTTTGTAGTGAATGAACTATTGATTGCTAAAGGGCGATCGCTCGATAAAATTACTCAAGCACAAACATTAAAAACTTATCCGGGTCTGGCTCAAGATTTGGGAAAATTATCTGCTAGTCAATATTTAGCAGAAATAGTCCTGTGTCAAGCTTTGAGCGAACAACCCCAAGAAGAAATTTATGAATTATTTAATGAACATCTCCAGCGGTTAGAAGCGTTACCAAAGACAAATGCAACTGCTGTTATCGCACATCTAGCTCAAGGAGTATTTCATCTTTTAGCTTTGGGAGGACTAACACCACAGGTACAAGTTTGTTGTTTAACTCAACGTCCCTTAACACCAGACTTTACAAAGCCTAATTGGCAAGTAGGATTTAGCATTACTGCGGGTGGGACAGTTTGCTTAGAGGCTTGGGAAAACTTGCGATCGCCAGGAAAAAAACAAGCTCCCTTATTACCATCGCCCCATCTTGCCCCCATAGCATCTTCCCCAAAATCTGGCTATCAAACTGTTGCCCATCGGCAAGAAATACCAGTAATTTCCAGTCGCCTAAATGCTACAGAACTGGCCATGTTCCAACAGTTGTCACAACCAGAGATAATGCAAGTAAACCCAGCCAAAGATTACGGCTGGTTATCTGTTGAGCAGATTTTGCGCCAGTATGCTCAATATCACTTAGGTCGCCCGATTCGCTCTGCTTCTTTGATTGACTCTTATTTTGCTGCAAACCATGATGCAACCGTCTGATTTGGATAAAAAAATCCTACCTCTATCACCTAGCTACGCCAAAAAACAGAACAGGGCATCAGCTCCTAAAGTTCCGAATCATCTCAGTGCAGTTCCCAAACCTGCACCCAATCACATTAATCGCCAAGAAATGTCCTCACAAGACATTTCCCCCAATCACAAACCAAAAAGCGATATTTCTCAGCAGTCGGAAAAACCAGCCCAAGAACAATTAGCTACAGCCCAAACAGACAACAATGGCGATCGCAACGGACAAAGTTCGCCAGAAACTACTGCCCCAGAAACAGAATTAAATGGCTCTGGTTCAGGTAATTTACCCCAGCTGGGATTTTTACCAGTATTAAAAAATCCTAATTTTCTCGCCCTTTGGGGTGGTCAAGTTTTTTGCCAATTGGCAGATAAAGTGTATTTAGTATTAATGATTGCCTTGATTAATGTTCAGTTTCAATCAAGTAATCAAAGCATTAGCGGTTGGGTGTCAGCTTTGATGATGGCTTTTACCATTCCAGCTGTACTATTTGGTTCAATCGCTGGTGTGTTTGTAGATCGCTGGTCAAAAAAGGCTGTATTAGTATCTACAAATATTTGGCGTGGCATTCTGGTTTTAGCAATACCCATGCTGCTGTGGTTAACTCATGATTGGCAACCTATAGGAGTGATACCAGTAGGTTTTGCGATTATTCTGGGTGTAACTTTTTTAGTTTCCACATTGACGCAGTTCTTTTCACCAGCAGAACAAGCTGCAATTCCTTTGGTTGTGGAAGAACAGCACTTACTTTCGGCTAATTCTCTGTATACGACAACCATGATGGCATCGGTGATTGTCGGGTTTGCAATTGGAGAACCGTTATTAGCGATCGCTGATACCATTTGGCTAAAACTCGGTGGTGGTGGGGAACTCGGCAAAGAACTATTAGTAGGTGGTAGTTATGCGATCGCTGGGTTAATTTTGTTTCTCTTATCGACTAAAGAAAAACCCCACGCCCCCGAAACCGAATTTCCTCACGTTTTCTCTGATTTACGCGATGGTTTTAGCTACCTCAAGGCTAATTCTCGTGTCCGCAATGCCTTACTACAACTGATTATTTTGTTTTCTGTCTTTGCCGCATTAACTGTTCTGGCTGTGCGGATGGCAGAAATCATTCCTAACTTAAAACCTTCCCAGTTTGGGTTTTTATTGGCATCTGGTGGTGTAGGAATTGCGATCGGGGCAACAATTCTGGGTCAGTTTGGTCAGCGTTTCTCCTATCCTCAATTGAGTCTTTGTGGTTGTGCCGGTATGGCAGCATCTCTAATTGGTCTTTCAATATTCACAACCCAGCTATGGATAGTTTTATTATTAGTAGCTTTATTGGGTGTCTTTGGGGCGTTAGTGGGTATCCCAATGCAGACCGCAATCCAAACAGAAACCCCGGCAGAAATGCGCGGCAAAGTATTCGGGTTACAAAATAATGTGATTAATATTGCCCTTTCTTTACCCCTAGCGTTGGCAGGTGTAGCAGAAACCTTTGTCGGATTACATGCAGTTTTTTTGGGATTAGCGGCGATCGTCTTTTCAGGAGCTATCTTAACTTGGTATAACTCCCATGAATAATTATCAAAATCATCAAAGTGATAATTTATAACTTCGATATCATTGTTAACTTCAGGAAAATTTAGCTTTCATGCTAAACTAAGTCCAGTGAAAATTTATCAAATATTTGCTGGGTATCACTTTGATATAACCAGAAAAAGTTGTTATCAACGTATGTTGAGAAATAACTTATAAATAAAGTCAATAAGCGATAAATACACTGAATTTAATAATTGTCAAAATTGGGTTAGGGCGGAGTTTTATGGTAAACAAAAAGCCAGGAACTGCAACGGGATAAAAGACAAATAATCAAGAATAACAAACTTAATATATTAAACCCGTTTTTCTGATAGTTAAATAAAGAATGCGTATAGCCTGGATTGGAAAAAAATCACCCTTTTGTGGCAACGTCACCTATAGCCGGGAAATTACAAATGCCTTGTTAGATCGGGGACACCAAGTTAGCTTTCTTCACTTTGCCCAAGAAGATTCTGAACCTGATAATTGGCCAAACTGCCAAGATGTGCCTCTACCCTTCATTTATAAGTCTCAGGTTTACACAATTCCTACTTTCAAAGCGACCAAGGTTTTAACTCAGTCGCTACGTCGCATCAAGCCCGATGTAGTTCATGCTTCTTTGACTTTATCTCCCCTTGATTTTGTTTTACCAGAAATCTGTGAACAACTAAATTTGCCCTTAGTTGCCACTTTTCACACACCGTTTGCAGGCAAGGGAGCAAAACTAGTATCGGGAACACAGCTTTTAGCTTATCAACTCTACGCACCTTTTTTGGGTAATTATAATCGCGTCATTGTATTTTCTCAAATTCAGCGAGAATTGTTAGCGCGGATGGGTGTACGGGAAGAAAACATTGCTGTGATTCCTAACGGTGTTGATATTACGAAATACTCTCCTGGATCTTCTACAGTTAAAGCAGAGTTCAAAGCCGAACGCTTATTTGTTTACCAAGGTCGTATAGCCCCAGAAAAAAATGTTGAACCCCTCCTCCGCGCTTGGAAACAGTCGGAAATGGGAGCTAATAGCAAATTGTTAGTTGTAGGCGATGGGCCTTTAAAGTCTTCTTTAGAACCTTTTTATAATTGGGAATACGGGATTACTTGGTTGGGATTTGTAGCTGATGAAAACCGCCGCATCGAAATTTTGCGGGGCGCAGATATATTTATTTTACCTTCATTAGTAGAAGGTTTATCTCTATCACTATTAGAAGCAATGGCTTGTGGACTAGCTTGTTTAGCTACTGATGTCGGTGCAGATGGAGAAGTGATGGAGAAAGGAGCAGGGGTAGTTTTAAATACAAAGACAGTGCGATCGCAACTAAGAACCCTCTTACCACTATTCCAAGATCATCCTGAATTGACAACTCTGCTAGGACAAAAAGCCAGACAGCGTATATTAGACCGCTATACCCTCAGCAAGAATATTACTTTATTGGAAGAATTATATCGGGAAGTTTTAGCACAACGGCCTGTACCCCTCAGTAGGGGAGCATAGAAAAATACGGTTTATTTAATCAGTATTTTTGGCATCCAACCTTTACACTTGCTTTGCAAGATACCTGTGAATGATAAAATCAGGTAAATTTCTAGATTAAAAGCAACTTTACCCTATATAGTACTTGTTAATATTCTCAATCTCTATTAGATAAAATTACGCAAATAAAGTTGATTCAGAGTACTTGGCTTTGCGATCGCTGATCGAGAAAATTATCATGTGTGATGCGTAAAACCCCCGTCATTCATGCGGGGGATATAAGCGAATAAGCTAAATAAATTTAGCATTGCTTATGCTAAGTATGATAGCATAAGGGTGTAGTTGGTTGGTCGAGCCAGTTAGCACTGAGCGGAGTCGAAGTGTGATAATTTACGAGTTTAAAGTCAAAGGGAAAGATAAGCAGTATCAGGCAATAGATGATGCTATTCGTACATCTCAATTCATCCAAAACAAATGCTTAAGGCAATGGATGGATGTTAAAGGTTTGAGTAAATATGACTTAAACAAATATTGTGCTGTGCTTGCTGATCTGTTTCCTTTTGCTTGCGAACTCAATTCAATGGCAAGGCAGTCTGCGGCAGAACGCGCATGGTCGGCAATATCAAGGTTTTACGACAACTGCAAGAAGAAGGTTAAAGGTAAAAAGGGCTTTCCTAAATTTAAAAAACACTGTCGTTCAGTGGAATATAAAACCACTGGATGGAAACTTTCTACTACTCGTAAAGCCATAACTTTTTCAGACAAGAAAGGCATAGGAACCTTAAAGCTAAAAGGGACTTATGACCTAAATTACTACGACATCAAGCAGGTTAAGCGTGTGCGGTTAGTGCGTCGCGCTGATGGGTATTACGCTCAATTTGCGATAAGTGTTGATATCAAGGTTGAAACTCAACCTACTGGTCAAGTAGTTGGTATTGACTTGGGGCTAAAGTATTTTATTGCCGACAATAAAGGTTCGGTTGAACCTTCACCCCAGTTCTACCGTAAGTCTGAAAAACAGTTAAACCGTGCTAATCGCAAAAAATCTCAGAAGTTCAGCACAAAACGCAAGAAAGCCAAAATCAGGCAATCAGCCAACTACCACAAAGCTAGAAATAAGTATGCTCGTAAACATCTAAGAGTAAGTAGGCAGCGAAAAGAGTATTGCAAGAGATTAGCGTACTCCGTCATCCAATCTAACGATTTGGTAGCCTATGAAGACTTAAATGTGAAGAACATGGTAAAAAACCGACATTTAGCTAAATCAATATCTGATGCTGGGTGGTCAACTTTCCGGTCATGGTTAGAATATTTTGGTCATAAATATGGGAAGGTAACAGTTGCTGTTCCTCCTCATAACACAAGTCAGAACTGTTCTAATTGTGGGAAGAAAGTGAAAAAATCCCTATCTACAAGAACTCATGTTTGCCCACATTGCAACTATGTAGAAGATAGGGACATCAACGCCAGCATCAATATACTCAAACTTGGATTAACTACCGTAGGGCATACGGGAAGCTACGCTTGGGGAGATTTGCCCTCTTGGGCGGTTGGCGCAAGCCTGCTGTCTAACGGCGAGTCAGGGAACCAAGAATCCCCCCTGCTTTAGCACGGGGAGTGTCAATAGGTTGATTATACAACGGTAAGGTAAGTATGAAAAAGCAGTTGATAGCGGCAGGATTTGTCCTTTTCTCGCTGGCTTTGCCACTGAAAGCTGAAGCTTTTACTGGACTTTCCATAATTGGTGATAGTCTTTCAGACACGGGAAATTTATACAATCTAACTTTAAATCCTCAAACGGGAGTTGGATTTCCACCTCCACCCTACTTTGAAGGGCGCTTTTCTAATGGCCTTATTTGGATAGATCAACTTGCCCAAAAGCTGAAATTAGAAGCTCCTACTCCGTATATTAATTTCTTAAAGGGTGCTATACCTAAAAGCGGTATTAACTTTGCCTTTGGTGGAGCAACTACCACAGATATAAACACAATCGTAACTGGTTTTCCGAGCTTTCCCCAGGAAGTTGCAGCGTTGACGACTTTGCAACCTACTGATCCAAATGCACTTTATGTACTTTGGATTGGTGCTAACGA
Source organism: Chroococcales cyanobacterium (assembly GCA_038259655.1). Taxonomy (GTDB): domain Bacteria; phylum Cyanobacteriota; class Cyanobacteriia; order Cyanobacteriales; family Nostocaceae; genus Halotia. The sequence continues at coordinate 10,021 of JBBSOP010000030.1, read as the reverse complement.
TTATCTACCTACCCAATCCCCAGATTTTGTACCTTTTGTAAATCCTGACAAAACCTTAGCAAGTATATCAAATGGGTTACAAGCCCTTGCTAGTGTTGGGGTCAAAAACGTCATAGTACCCAATTTGCCAAATTTGGGTAATACACCACTAGCCTTGAATTTAGACCAATTAATTCCTGATACGTCCAACAGACTCAATCAGTTAACCAAAGAGCATAATGATGGATTGTCACAACTTATCAAAAATTTAAACCAAAACCCCGCATTGGGTTTAAATATTATCCCTCTTGATATTAATTCTCTATTTAGTGACCCCGCAAATTTAGGATTCACGAATTTTACTCAACCTTGCTTAAACCGAGTTGCTCAAACAATCTGTAATAATCCCAACGAGTACTTGTATTGGGATGAAATTCATCCCACAGCGCGCGCTCATAGTATAGTTGCCAATACTGCTTTAGCGGCAATTCCCGAACCTTCAGCTATATTGGGGATGTTAGCACTTGGAGCTTTGGGTGCAGTAGGCGTGCTGAAACGACAACAGAAAAAGTCTACTTTTATTCCAGTAAGTCAGGTTCTTGACGCACAATCATCTCGTACAATGGTTGAAAACTAAACCAACCGAGATAATGTGACCCTACCTGGGAGTGTGCCAAGTTAGCATATTCTGGTTGGATTGGGCTAGGTTTACCAGCAGCTTCTGCCATTAATTGAGCTTGACAACAACGCTCCATTGCAATAAACCACCAAGCAGCCTCATCAACTGAATGACCGACTGTGAGCAAACCGTGGTTTTTGAGAATGATGGCTTTATTGTTGTCTAAGGTTTGGCCAATGCGTTTGCCTTCTTCTAGTTCTAGAACCACACCTGTATAATCATTAAAGAGACTGTGATCTTGGTAAAAAGCACAGGCATCCTGGGTGAGGGGGTCAAGCAGACGACCGAGGCTAGACCAACTTTTGCCGTAGACAGAATGAGCATGAGCTGCTGCTACCACATCTGGGCGAGCTGCATGAACTTGGGAATGAATCGCAAAAGCTGCCTGATTGACTGGGCGATCGCCTGCAATTACCTCACCTAAATGGTTAACTAAGATCAGGTCACTCACTCGAATTAGACCGAAGTGCATCCCAAAAGGATTGACCCAGAAGTGTTCTGGATGTTCTGGATCACGTGCCGTAATGTGTCCGGCAATACCTTCGTCAAATCCATTGCGGGAAAACAAACGCAATGCTGCTGCTAACCGTTGCTGGCGATAACGGCGTTCATCTGCAAAGGAAGTAAAAGTTGGTGGTTGGGGAATTTTTGGTTGTTCTGTGGATATAACTTGCATATTGTCCCTAAAGTAGGTGATTGTAAGTAAAAATATTCGTACTCATTTTTTAAACTTATATTATCTTGATGTGGGATTACGAGCAGCTATTTGAAATAATTTCAGAACTGGTAATGCACCATTCTCCTAGTGGTGTAGAAACTGAAATTAACCAGTTTTTGATGCAGCGATTTGCGGCACTGGGTGTAGAAGTTTGGTGCGATCGCGCTGATAATATTATTACCAAAATTCCAGGGTTAAACTCTGAGCGAGCAATTGCAATTACAGCCCATAAAGACGAAATTGGCGCAATTGTCAAAAGTATTGCTGATCAAGGTCGTGTCGAAGTTCGTAAATTAGGTGGTTCTTATCCGTGGGTTTACGGTGAAGGTGTGGTAGATTTATTGGGAGATAATGAAACCATAAACGGTATTTTGAGTTTTGGTTCTCGCCATGTTTCCCACGAGTCGCCCCAAAAAAATCAGCAAGAAGATACCGCTGTCAAATGGGAAAATGCCTGGATTGAGACGAAACTCACCACTGCGGAACTAGAAGCAGCTGGGATTCGACCCGGAACTAGAATGGTAGTTGGTAAACATCGTAAGCATCCTTTAAGGCTAAAGGATCACATTGCCAGTTATACCCTAGATAACAAAGCCTCTGTAGCGATTTTGTTGGCTTTAGCTCAAAGACTCAAACAGCCAGTAGTCGATGTTTATTTGGTAGCGTCAGCCAAAGAAGAAGTAGGGGCAATTGGGGCATTATTTTTTACCCAAAACCAACGTTTAGATGCTTTAATCGCTTTAGAAATTTGCCCACTTTCAACGGAATACCCCATTGAAGATGGGAAAAATCCGGTAATTCTTTCTCAAGATGCCTATGGAATTTATGATGAAAACTTAAATAGTCAATTGCGTCAAAGTGCCAAGCAGTTAGAAATGCCAGTGCAGTTAGTGACACTTAGCCAATTTGGTAGTGATGCTTCAATTGCGATGAAGTTTGGTCATGTTAGCCGTGCTGCTTGTTTAGCCTTTCCGACACAAAATACCCACGGTTACGAAATTGCTCATTTAGGAGCGATCGCTAACTGTATCGATTTGTTAAAAAACTTTTGTGAAACTGAGTTTGAGTGATGGGCGATCGCAAGCAAGATTATTCCTACTATTTGACATGGCATAACTAAAGCAGCATAAATAATTTAAGGTTTGTAGTGTTCGCGTAGCGTCTCGTAGAGAGGGCTTAAACCCTTAGTACGAACCAATCTCAATATTTTTTACCGGAACCTAACCCCAACCCCTTCCCTGGAAGGGAAGGGACAAAAAATCCACAATTTGGTCTGAAAAAATAGTGTTTTTAAGCTTCTCCCCGCTTGCCTAACGGCAGGCTAACGCCAACGGAAAGAGGAATGGCAGCGGGGTTTTTTAAAGCCGTCGAACTCACGTTAACTCAGTGTAAAATTTAAACCAACAATGATTGCATCAGTGGTTTATCTTCGGATAACTTACCTGTCCGCAACCATTCTGCCATTTCATCTGGTACTTTTGCTTGGTTGAGGCGATCGCGCAGTTGGGAACCTTCGAGGATTTCTTTATCCAGCAGTTCTTGGGCGGTTGACTCTAACAAATCGCGGTTATATTGCAGAATACTCAAGGCAATATGATGAGCATTATCTAATGTCTGCTTAACTTCGCGGTCAATTTCCTCAGCAACTTTGGGACTAATAGCACGGCGCGGGTTGCTATAACCTTCGAGAAACTGTTGTTGACTCTTTTCAAACGCCACAGGCCCCAGGCGATCGCTCATGCCGTAAACAGTAATGGCGCGTTCTGCTAAATCAGTAGCTTTTTGGATATCATCAGCAGCACCAGTAGACACTTTACCAAAAACAGTTTCTTCGGCAGAACGTCCACCTAAAAGAGTCGCAATGCGTCCACGGATTTCATCTTCAAGCATTAAGAAGCGGTCTTCTTCTGGCATTTGAATTGTATAACCCAATGCACCCACACCACGGGGTACAACGGAGATTTTTTCCACTTTACCAGCACCAGGCATCAATGCACCGATGATGGCGTGACCAACTTCGTGATAAGCTACGGTCTTTTTCTCCGTTTCATTCAAGACGCGAGAGCGTTTTTCTAAACCAGCCACTAATCGCTCGATCGCTTCGTTGAAATCTGCCATCATCACAGCTTGGCGATTTTGTCGAGCTGCCAATAGTGCAGCTTCATTCACCAAATTGGCTAAATCTGCGCCAGCAAAGCCTGGAGTCCTAATCGCAATCTTGCTCAAATCAACATCATTAGCTAATTTGACGTTTTTAGCATGGACTTTGAGAATAGCCTCACGACCAATTTTATCAGGGCGATCGACTACAACTTGGCGGTCAAAACGACCAGGACGACGTAAAGCCGGGTCAAGGATTTCGGGACGGTTGGTAGCGGCGATAATAATTACACCTGTGTTCGCGTCAAACCCATCCATTTCACTGAGTAATTGGTTGAGGGTTTGTTCGCGCTCATCATTACCACCAACGAAACCACCAGCACCACCGCGAGATTTACCCAACGCGTCTAACTCGTCGATAAAGACAATACAGGGAGCTTGTTGTTTAGCTTGTTCAAACAAATCGCGGACTCGTGAAGCACCCACACCTACAAACAATTCGATAAATTCCGAACCAGAAATGCTGAAGAAAGGAACAGCAGCTTCCCCAGCGATCGCTTTTGCTAGTAGAGTTTTACCTGTTCCTGGAGGGCCAACGAGCATCACGCCTTTGGGAATTTTTGCTCCTAATCTGGTGTATTTGCCGGCATTTCTGAGAAAATCGACAATTTCTTCTAATTCGGCTTTGGCTTCATCAACACCAGCAACATCTGTAAATTTGACACCGGTGCTACCTTCGGAGTAGATGCGGGCTTTACTTTTACCTACAGTCAGTGCAGCTGGGCCAGCACCTTGGCGACTCATTAAAAAGCCCCAAATTCCAAAGAAAATTAACGGTGGTGCAATCCAACTCAGTAAAGTACTAATCCAGCCATTTTCGTTTGGCGGTGGTGCAGCAAACTCTACGTTATGATCACGAAGAATTTTAGGTAAATCTAAATCCAGCGCTACTGGTGTAGTAGTAAATACTTGTTTAGGAGATTGACTATCTAAAGTTTCACTTGTGAGGGAATATTCAATGCGATCGCTACCCACAACTGCTTGCTTGACTTTACCAGCTTCCACTTGAGCAATAAATTCACTATAGGGAACTTGTGGCGATCGCGGCGCAAAAGCACTAGGGACGATTAAGTTAAGCATTAATATCAACGTTAACAAAATCAGTAAACTGCCCCCAAACTGCCTTCCCTTCGGCGGTTTGATTTGTTTTTTATTATTAGTTTCAACAGGCATTTGCATGTACCCCCAATCTGAATTGGTCAAAAGTCAAGAATACGGTTGAGACAGTTCAGCTAAATATTTTGAAGTAACACATTTAAGTGATAGTTACAGGTATATAGGCAAAATATTTGTGGTCAAGGTATGTCTCTGTAGGTTTATTCTAGAAAATGTAGACAGTGACCCGAATTAGTACATACCCCACCAGAAAAGGCGTATTGCCGTACTTTGATATGGAAAATCAATTAGTATTTGTGATCAAATTGTTTCTAATTTCTGCTTTGATATCACTATTGATTAAGTACGTAGCTCCAAGTTTCTCGATTCCAGCTACAGTAACTAATGGATTGATTTTTGTTTTTTTGCCGATTGTAATTCTAGCGATCGCTTTATTCTGGCGATTCCAGGCACAGAAACAAAATTAATTTCAACTAAGTACAATATTTCATTGGTAGTATTTGGAAACGCAAAGGTTTATTCTTTTATTAAAAAGACGTAATTAAAGAATAATTCGGCTATTGTGAACATGTTCGTCACAATTATTCTTTGTAGCGATCGCTATTATGATATTTAGCTACTTTAGTTTATTTTTGCTTGGCTTACTAGAGCCAAGTGGGGTTGGGGTTAACTTTGGTGATGCTAGCTGATTAGCTGTTGTTAATTCTTCTGTTAACATCTTCTGATAAATCTTTGGCAATGAGCGACTTACAGAATTAGTTTCTATGCCATATCCTAAACTTGTCCAAGTGGGAGACAGTCGCCGTAAAACTTCATTTAATTTTCCTTGACTCAATAGTTGAGAAATATCAGTTCCCCAAACTTTTGAATCATTCAACCAACGATAAACTACCAAATCTTGATACTCTGGCTCAAAACTATAAGAAACCCAAAACATCGTTCGCGTCGGATTTGGGTGATAGCGGGGAGCAATTCGATCCCAAGTAGTATTAATAATTTGATATCTACCAGCCGCAGTCGAACAATTACCCGTGTTCGGCCCGGTAACGATGGTGACGCATATCTCAGGATGGCGATTGAGATCATTAACCTGCTGTCCACCATACAACAAAGAATAGGGACGGTTGCCATTTGCCTCACTGGCTGAGATAGTTCGCATTAAAGCGCGGATATGAGGATCACCTCCTTTCATAACTAAAGGTGGCTGTTTGACGTTAAAAATAGGGTCAGAAGGCGATCGCAATTCTCCAGATATGTACCACTGCAACAAATATACAAAGCCTAAAAGTGCAGCTATCGGGCCAATGAGTTTTTCAACGCCTTTGATTTCAAAGCTTTTCAGAGTCAAACTCCTCCAAAACAGTTATCAGGGAACAGTGAACAGTTCTCAGTGAATGGTAACTGATAACTGAGAACTGTTCACTGATTTAAGCAATACTGCCTCGCTTTCTCGCTTCTTTATAAGAAGTTCCCACATTTCTCAAACCGGCTTTAATCATTTGTCTTTCTAAAAGGGCAAAAAAACGTGTCCTATCACCGCCGCGTACTACAGCTTGATTATGGGCTTCAGCGATCGCTACAGGGTAGCCGTAGCCTTTTTGGACTTGTGCCAACATTAATCCTAATGCTTGATCAAACATAGCTGCATCTTCAGCTACCCAGGCGGGAACTTCGATTCTGGCAATTTCAGTGCCAACATGAACGTAGCAAAAGTAAATAGTTTGATCGCCATAAAGTTCTAAAATGCGGTTGTTACTGCGCCACAGAGAGCCGCGTTGTCCTGGTTTGAGTTGAGTTACCCAAAGGGCAGTATCTCGCAAAGGTTCAAAAACTTTACAAGGTACTTTTTCTAACTGATTTGGGCAGTAACTCAGACAATCAGGTACTGGATGGGGACAAGCTAACAAACGTAAAAAGTTCATGGCTTCGATGCTGCGAGAGGCGCTAAGATAGCCCATCAACGGAATTTGAGCATCACGCATCTGCTGCCATGCTTCTAGAATTGGGGGTAAAATGCGATCGCGGGCATCAATCGGTAACTGTTCTAAAAACCAGTAAATCAATGAACCATCTACCATTGCCAGAGTTGGTGCTTCTGTTTTAGATGCACAGGCGAGTTCTGCTAATACTGTTGTTTCACTAGCAGTCCGCCGATAACCCATCCATTCTTCGGTTTTAATTCCCCACTGCCGAGACATATATAAATCTTCAGGGCGATAAAATACTTCTGGCAAACTATCTAATAGAGGCTGGCGATTCTGCCCGTAGTGTAAGACGACTCTACCAATATTTAATAGATAACAATAAGCAATTTCGTGATGATTAGGGGCAATTTGGGAACCGTCGGTAGCAATAACAGTATGAATTTTAGGGGGGACTGGAATATCAATGCAGGTTTCTAATGGTTCGATGGGGGTAGCATTAGTAAAAATAATGCGATCGCGCCATTTTTCTTGACGATCAATTAAATCTTGTTGACAATCGTAAGCTTTTTTAAAATGTTGTTGCGCTAATTCTAAACGCTGACGACTGGCAACAGCTTCTAAGGTAAGATGCTGACTTAAACCTTGCATTTGCCGCGCTAACTTATTCAGATCGAGCATAAGTTTTTAAATATTGTGAATTATTTTTCAAAAATGTCAACTATCAACTGTATTGGAACTACAGTTTTAATTCGATTAAACAACATGAAACAAATTCAGCACACATTAAATTAATAACAGGCTCAAAACAATGAAAATATTTACACTAATACCGAGAAATTTTAACTTAAGCAAGAAACTGACCACCCTAATGCTCACAATTTTTTTGGGAGGGATTATTGTTAGTAGCGTTGTTTATTATAATATTCTCCTTGGAAATGCTAAAAATGAACTAAGTATACAATCTAATGTGCTTATCTCAACTATGGACTCTGTTCGGAAGTATAACCAGGATAAAGTGAGTCCTCTGTTAGAAAAGCAATTAGAAGATAAATTTTTATTAGAGTCTATTCCTTCCTACGCTGTACGTGGAGTATTTGATATTTTTACCAATAGCTACAAAGACAAGTACGGAGAATATCATTATAAAGATGCGATGATAAACCCGACTAATCCCAAGGATCAAGCTACAGATACGGAGATAAAAATTATAGAAAAATTAAGCCAACAAGATAAATTAGTGGCGCAAAATATAGATCAAGGTTTTCTCATGATAAATGGGGAAAATAAATTCTATACTGCTCGTCCTATCAAAATTACTCAAAGCAATTGCTTGGTCTGTCATACCAGTCTAAAGCAATCTCCTAAATCATTACAGATTTTATATGAACAAAGTAAATATGGAGCTAATCAAGGGTTTGGCTGGGAATTGAACAAAATTATCGGTACTAAGATTATTTACGTCCCTGCCGATGAAATATATAAAATTGCCAATAAAAATTTTATCATTATACTAGGAGTTTTCACCGCCATTTTTGCCGTGACTATATTCTTAGCAACCCTGTGGCTGAAACAATATGTTGTTCAACCTCTTAATCGAATAACTCAAGTTGCAGAGACAGTAAGTTTAGGCGACATGGATGTTGAATTCAAGAAACACTCAAATGATGAAATAGGGCGTTTAGCTGATGCTTTTACGCGCATGAAAACGAGTTTAGAAATTGCCCTCAAGAGGCTTGCCAAAAAAAGAGAGCGTAATCAGGATGAATGATCATAGGTTTTCTTTGAACTGTTTTGCATTTTGAGGATTGGGAATTTCGGTAGATAGTAACTCAACCAGTTGTTGTGGCAATATTCGTGGATGTTCAGCAAGAGTATCCTCTAAAATAAAACCTGCCATAGGCCCAATATAACGGGCAAGTTCTCGTTGACAACGCTCTAAAAATGTTGGGTCAAGGGTAGTAGATGTTTCGGTTGTTGGTTGAGTTTTTGGAGCGATTTCAATGCTATTTGAAAAAGCCTCTAACTGTGGCTGCAACTGTTGGATAGGCTCTACTATCAGTGGTATCAGTTTAGCTTCATTTGAGGCTACATCTTCTTCCACTTTATCTTGATTCTTAGCTTTTACCTGAGCGAGAATCCGTTTTTCAATTTGCTCGGCATCCTCAGATTTGATCCCTAAATCCCTTTGGCGAAGCTTTAAAGCTTCTTTGATTTTATCACTAATGGGATACTCTTGTTGAATTATCTTAAGCAAAGTTTTCTCGTATTTTTGCAGATTTTCCTGATACCTTCTGTAAGGTGCAAAAGCGCGGTTTTTTAATTCGTCAGCCTCTTCAGGAGTCAACCTCAATTCTTCTCGAATTTCATCTAATGTATCTTGTGCAGGGATAGATATTTCTCCATCAAAAGATAAAATCTCCTCTACCTTCTTAAGATATCGCTCCTGCGCTGTTTCCTTTTTTTTAAATTCTTGCTGGCGCTGCTCAAACAAATATTCAGCTACTGTACGAATTCCTTGAACCACATCCAATAAAGCTTCGTTTGTATTTGTCCAAGTAGTTATCGGCTTTGCATTCTTGGGAAAAGCTTGGTATTTGCTGAAAGGAAGCCATGTCCAATCACAGGGTTCTAGGATAATGGGGACAACTATCGCTTCTCCAGCCTCATGCCGCTTAATTGCCTGTTCCATTTCAATTTCAGAGCAATAATTTGAGAAAATAAAATCAGGGCTAATCAACAGCAAGATGATGTCAGCTTTGTTCAGATTATCATCGATTTGCTTTGCCCACTCCATCCCTGCTTCAATCTTGCGGTCATGCCAAGCCTCTATCACTTTTTGCCGCTTCAGGGAAGCTAAGTGCTTATCTAATTGCTGCCGAAGTTCTTCATCTTTATGTGAATAGGAAATAAAAAGTTCAACCAACTTACCTGCCATGTGATTACAACTCCATAAGGTGCATCATTGAACTCCCAAAACTCAAGCATCACTACTTAAGTCGGCATAGATGTAGCGTAGCTAATATTAGAGGTAAGATAAAGTGAAAGTATTACTGACCCTCTTGAGTATCTCTAGGAAAAGAAAAATAAGAGCAATTTTTCAACTGTATATAGAATCGGTATGTAAGCAATTATTTTCTAACAGAATAGCTGAGAGAAATATTTTTGGTGAAAGTCTTATACTGTAAGTATTTTAGATTATTCTCTCCCAAAAATGATAAAAGAGGGTTATATAGTATTTTTATCTATCACTTTTTTATAAATCATCTTTCCCTAGTTTTATTATTGTTAAAGAATACCAAATAATATATATGCTGCTAGGTGTTATACCAATTTTATATGAAGCTGCATATAATTGAGAAAACAAACTCAATAAATTAAAATAACCATGAGCCGCCCTTTTAAGATTGAAATCGCAGAGAGCGAAGAAGAACTTAAAAAACGTCT
>JBBSOP010000029.1:0-18076 GCA_038259655.1 Chroococcales cyanobacterium | reverse complement strand
TTTCTGCTGGTATGTCTGTCATTACATGAACTCCTGGGAGGAGAAATAGCGGGATAATTTTCAGGCGATTACACCCATAAGCCAAAGCACTTTGAGCAAACGTCTTTATCTGTTCATGTAAAGGCTCAGAACTCATTTCTAAACAAGCTATACCGACAAGATTTTCAGACTTCGGTGGAGATATAGATTTGTGCAGTTTGTGATTTACTAGCCCTGCTAATTGCTGCATAGCAATTTCTGGACGTGGGTCACGACTTCCGTGGGATACCAGCAGATATGCTGATGACATTAGATATAAGGTATAACTCTTAGTGGCTAATTTTAGAGTAACAGGTTACTAGTTTTGAGGCTAAAATACCTATTGGTCTGTTTCATTAGTTCTGAGGGGATAATTAAGTTCGTAGTCAGGACTAAAGTCCTGAGTTTTAAGCACTAAAGCTTACTACTAACCAATCAAATTTTATGCGATGAACCACTAGTACAACACAGCAAAAATAAGCTAGGACTTACGCAATAACTCTCTGAAACTCCTATTCCTCGGTTAAATTTTCCGTTACTTGTGCGTAAGTCCTGTAAGCCAAGCAGGAAATGTTTTTCTAACTGCTCATTTTTAGCCAACCAAATACCTGAGCAACATTTAACTCCAAGTCTATCCCAGCTAACACTGGCAAAGGCTCATCACCCTGCAAAAGTTTTGGTTGTTGATTTGGACGGAAAACCAAAATAGAACGATCTTTTGAGTCTATCAACCAACCTAACTGGCAGCCATGATCTAAGCAATAGAGAATATTGCCTGTAACGCGATTTGAACTTTGTTCGGGGGAAAGAATTTCAATTGTCCAGTCTGGAGAAAGCAGGAAATCATTGGGTGCTTCGCCATCAGTAGCAAAGGGAATACGCGACCAGTTGAAAACCGCTATATCAGGTACTATTGAACGGATACCAAAACTACAGCGCAGTTCTGGGAAGGCATAAGCACTTTTGAGGCTTTCAGCAACATCGTTAATACTATTACATAGTTTTAACTGTAATCGGCTATGCTTCCCCTTTGGCATTGGCTTGGTAATAATCTCACCATTAATGTATTCGCTTGCAGGCTTTGTTTCTGGTAGTTTGAGAAACTCTTCCAGGGTCAAAAATTGAGTAATTACCGTAGACATGGCTCCTGAAGAAAAGCAAACAGGATATGTTTTTAGTCTAGCAGCACCCTACTGTTAAAAACAGTTTTTGTTTCTAGTGATCGCTACACTCCATACCCTGTTTTCTATCAACTGCTGTGTGATCAAAAACTAAATATAGATTATCATTTACTTAGAATGCGATCGCCCTGTGCCTAATTAATTCCAGATTTTCCCCTGGCTTCTTGTCTTATTGCTGTTCAGCGGTGTAGGTATAAAAGTTATTTAATGCCCCCACTGTTTCAAATCTGTACGAAGGTATCCAATCACTCAGTTGGAAATCTGTACGGTAAACACTAAAAAAAATAAAGTCTTGCCTTTGTGTAGTTAACGCTAGAACTTCTTTCATGCGGGGGTTAGCCGAATCTACCATTTTTTGACAATTTGAATGTATTAAACTTTCTAGGAATTTTGGTGTTTTCTTGCAAACATCCTCTTTTAAGTATTGTGTCAACCGTTGCACCCCATACTCTTCATATTCGGTCTGACTGGGATTGGTCTTGGCCATTGTCACACCCAATACGGTTAGTCCTGCGGCTCCCGTGTATGCCATAATTGTAAGGGGTTTCATATTGTCTAACTGTGATTCGTTGTGGTCATTAGGCTCCCAAGACTCTAGATTAACTGAGTCCGTTCCTGGGAAAAAAAACTCTTGATCCCTTCCCCAAAAGATTGTATAATCAGGGTTATCGAATGGCGAGCGTAGCCAAGTGGTTAAGGCAGTGGTTTGTGGTACCACCATTCGTGGGTTCAATTCCCATCGTTCGCCCTATTTTATCAGCAATTATTAAAAGTGTGGCATCTATCCTAGAAGATAGATAGTTTTCTACGAAAATAAATCTAATTTGAGTAAAAAACTATTATTTGTAGCTATTCTGCTAAGAAGTTTATAGTATTTAGATTAGGATTAAGTTTTTTTAATATAAAGCGGCATTCCCTATTTTCCGACCTGCAAAAAACATTTTAGGAAAATCAATAATGGAAGCAGATTGATTATATCTGCTTCCAAACAAACTTTTTGAACGCACAAACAAGTGTTAGAAAATTCCTAAAAGAACGATGAAAGTCAGCCCACAGAGAGCGAGTAAAGAGATAATCAAGATATTGCCTATACTGTGGTCAGAAGGTGCTAATTTTTGTGTATTGTTAGCCATATTAACCGACCTTGTTGCTATTAAGTTTTGTGACAACATTACAGCATTTAATTAATGCTTTGCTGCTTCTTTAATTATCAACTACTTCTTAAGTAATGACTGGAGCGATCGCAAATCGTAATTTAGTGTTTTACCAATAGTAAATAGTTGGTATCCAGCTAAAAAATAAGTTATTGTGGATATTTTTACTAATTTTGAAACACAATAGCAAATTTTTGTTTCCTTTTGGTTCAGCCATTTGTGAGACAACTTATTTAAAAAAGTAATGTATGTTACAATTAACGCAAGCTCAGTTTACGCCAAGACTCAATTAAGTTCTGAGCTTTTCGTTACAAAACCTAAATCACTTAGGCTTTTTAAAAGATTTACTAAATTGCGTAGATTTTACTACACAATTTTTTAGTGAATGCGAATAAATTATCGGCTGCAAATTTAGATATATATGCGAAAAAATCGCATTTATAGAGAAAACCTTAGATTTTAGAGAGGCTTGGCAGCTTCAAATATTCTCTTGAGGGATTGAGAAATAAATTTAAGGAGATTAATTAAATGACAATTAAAAAAGAAACAGCTTTAGTTTATTGCGAAAATCAATTTGGTTTAGTGGATGGTAAGACCGCCGCAGGGTTGATTCGACACTCTGAAATTTATACCATTGTTGGGGTCATTGATAGTTCACTAGCTGGCAAAGACGCAGGGGAAGAATTAGGGGAAAAAAAGAGTGGTATTCCCATTTTTGCCAACTTAGATGAAGCCTTGAGTAAACTTTCAGAGGTTCCAAACTGTTACATTTATGGGAAGGCTCCCTTAGATGCTTATATATCTACTGAAGAAAGGTTTCTGATCTTGGAAGCTATGGAAAAAGGAATGGATATCATTAACGGTCTTCATGAGTTCTTCTCCGAAGATCAAGAATTTGTCGATATGGCGGTTCAAAATGGTATCCAAATTAAAGACATCAGAAAACCTCCGAAATTAAAAGATTTACACGGCTTTACAGGGCAAATATCTCAAGTAAATGTGCCGATAATTGCAATATTAGGTACTGATTGTGCTTGCGGAAAAATGACTACCGCAATAGAACTCAACAACTCCCTGAATAATCTCGGTATAAAGTCAGTACTAGTAGCGACAGGTCAAACTAGCTTAATGCAGGGAGCAAAGTATGGCGTATCAATCGATGCCTTGATTTCCCAGTTTGTAATCGGTGAAATAGAAAACTCTGTTATTCAAGCGTTTAAGGGCGAAAGTCCTGACATCATTTTAGTTGAGGGACAGAGTGCCGTTAGTCATCCCGCTTTTATGGGTTCCCTCGGCATCTTAAAAGGAAGTATGCCTGATGGTATTATCCTTCAACATCCACCAGCGAGAAAGTTCCGGTGCGATTTTCCTCATTTGGTAATGCCAACTGTTGAGAGTGAAATTAAATTGATTGAAGCGATTTCTCAAGCTAGAGTCATGGCTATTGCATTAAGTCATGAAAACTTAGCAGACGCAGAAGTTCTCAAAATCATAGAGGATTATGAGCAGCAGTTTCAATTACCGACAACAGATGTATTAAGCTATGGATGCCAAAAACTTATTCAAACCTTAGTCAATCATTTCCCAAAACTGAATCAAAAAATCAAGCAGAAAAACTTAGAAAAAATTCCTGTATTGGCAGCGAGGTAGACATAATTGTCGGAAAAATAAATGAAATTATTCATGCCAAGAATAGAAATTTCCCTATCACAAATACGGGATAATACCCGAATACTATCCAAACTTTATGGGCAGAAAGGTATTTCCTTGATGGGGGTTTCTAAAGCGGTATTAGGAGAACCTTCTATTGTCGAGGCAATGATTCAAGGCGGAGTTAAATTTATTGCCGACTCTCGCATTGAAAACATTCAAAAAATGAAAAATGCTGGAATATTAACTCAGTTTGTTCTTCTACGCACTCCTTTAAGTCAGGCCGAATCTGTTGTTAAAAATGTAGACATTAGTTTCAATACTGAGATCGAGACTCTTAAGAAACTATCTTATTATGCAAAAGCACATAATAAAAATCATCAGATAGTTCTTATGGTAGAACTGGGTGATCTGCGTGAAGGAATACTTCCTGGCGATCTTTCTGGGTTTGTCAGAGAAACTCTTTCTCTATCCCATATAAAACTTGTTGGCATTGGCTGTAATTTGGCTTGCTATGGTGGAGTCAAGCCAAATTATAAAAATATGCACGAACTATCTGAACAAGTTAATTTCATTGAAAAAGAGTTTCAGATTAGTTTAGAAATCATTTCAGGCGGAAATTCGGCAAATTATGAGTGGTACAAATCTGCACAAAATATCGGCAAAATTAACAATCTTCGCTTGGGTGAATCAATTCTTTTAGGTTGCGAAACTGTGAGCCGAAAAGCGATTCCAGGCTTACACACGCGGGCATTCCAACTTGTTGCTGAAGTGATTGAGTCTAAAATAAAGCCATCTCTCCCATTTGGAGAGATTTGTCAAGATGCCTTTGGCAACGTTCCTATTTTCCAGGATAGAGGAATACGCCAAAGAGCTATTATTGCTTTGGGAAGGCAGGACGTTTTGGTATCTAGCTTGAAATCTAATAACAGGCTAGAAATTCTAGGGTCTAGCAGTGATCATATTATTCTCGACAGCAAGAACCACAATTTACAGGTTGGAGATGAAGTAAATTTTAACCTAGATTACGGTGGTCTTCTTTCAGCGATGACTTCTCCTTTTATTAGAAAGCAATTTATCAATTGTAATAGTCGTGTGGCAGCCTAATTAGCACCAAAAATCTGGGATGGTGCGTTAGCCTACGGCGTAACACACCCGATAAAACTAGGATTTTAGATTCTTTAACATTGTTGAAATAACTCTTCAAAGCTTTTAGATGTAGCTTCTGGTTTAGCCACAATCTCAACAATTTTATTGCGTGCAGCTGGCTCAAGTAGAGACTCGACACAAACTTGGGCAACTTTTTGCCGAGGGATACTACCATCAAATAATGTATCAGCACTCTGCATCACGATCGCATCAGTGTTATCTTCATTTTTTAAACCACCAGGACGCACAATCGTATAAGTCAGACCACTTTTTTGGATATACTCCTCTGCTTGTTTTTTCCAAACCAAAATCAACCAAAACAAGTTCAATGGATGGAATAGTTGAGAAGTACACAAAGAAGAAACCATGACAAAATGCTCAATTCCCTTGGATTTAGCGATATCCACTAAATTTTTAGTCCCTTCAAAATCTACTTTATAGGGGCCAGTAGGGTCGAAGCTAGGTTTTGCCCCGGTAGCGCATAGCAAAACTGTACTGTCTCCTAAAGCAGCATTCAGGCTTTCTGGCTTTAATACATCGCCTACTACCAATTCAGCCTCAACAGGCAAAATAGCTCTAGCTTGCTCGACATCCCGCACTAAAGCCCGAACCGGAATATTCCGTGCTATTAATTCTTTGACAATGCGACGACCTGTTTCACCTGTTGCTCCTGCTACAAATGCTTTCATGATTAACGCTATCCTGGGAAACTAATATGTGACTGTTTAGTTCTTTAATTTTAGTGATTATATGAAGTTTGTGATAGATTATTGAGTTTTAGTCAAAAATGGTACTTCGTTGCTAAACGACCCAAACAAACTGGGAATTATTAATATAGACAAACGCCAAAGTATACGGGAATCCATTCATGCTTTTAACAAACGGCGAATATCAATCTATCGATATAACAGAAACAGTTTCGCCCGTAGCGTCAAACCCAGCAGCCGAAGATATACCCACAGAAGCAACTGTGGGGACACCAACCAAGTTTTACGGACGTTATAGCGACTCAATGGCGATGTGCGCTCCAAAGCATACAGTCGCTGAATATCTTGATGCTCACGCCTCATGGTTTTCGCGTTGTGCGGAACCGATGAAGGTACAACCTTTGGGTGAAAATGGTTACGCTCTGATTATTGGTCGTTTTGGCTCTTTTGGTTACGAAGTAGAGCCGAAAATTGGTTTAGAACTATTACCCCAAGATGAAGGGGTTTACCGCATTCGGACTATTCCCATTCCTGATTATCATCCGCCTGGTTACGACGTAGACTATCGGGCATCACTACAGCTAAAAGAAAATTTGACTGAGATGACATTAGTTGAATGGGAATTGGATTTAGTAGTTGATCTTCACTTCCCTCGGTTTATTCAGCGATTACCTCAGTCTTTGATCCAGTCTACAGGCGATCGCCTACTAAACCAAATCGTCCGTCAAGTCTCCCGTCGCTTAACTCATAAAGTCCAGAAAGATTTTCACCAATCTGTAGGTGTATGCTTTCCTGGCAATTTTAAAAAAAAGTGGTGAAGCAGGTAAGAGGCAGGGGAGCAGGGAGACAAGGAGAAAGAATGATTATGAACAAATTCAAGACATTCTTCATTCCCCCATCGCTGAGCGCAGCCGAAGTGTGCACCCCGCACCCTGCCCCAATTCCTCCTTCCCATGCCCTATGCCTTTGTGAGGATTCTTTGGATAATCTGTACGCCAGTAATAGCTTGCCAAGTGAAAAGTCCCAAAAGCACAAAATTTAAGAAAATGTGAGTCATCCGCGCCCAATTTGCTCCTTTCTGCATAAAAGGAGACAAAGCAGCAGAAGATGCAATCAGACCTGTCATCCCCAGTCCTGCTAACAAGTGAGGTTGAACAAATAACTTACCGTTATTGATGTAAGTGACAGCCATACCTCCAATTGCACCTATTACCATCACAGCCAGGATGATAGACCCAATTTGGTAGTGTTTAATGTTATATCTACCTTTAATCAGTTCTTTTTTCTCGTCTCCTTGAGCGTTTCTAGTACGCTGTACTTGCAGCCCCAGGTAAGCAGCATAAAGTGATAATGCTAAAAGTACCCACATTAGCAGTGGGTGAAAAAAGTTTAGCCCAAATTTAACCGAAGGGGACAGTTCTATCATTGTGTTTTCACCCAATTCTTAAATCTTCATAAAAATTAGTATAACTTTAAGCATAGGGCATTGGGCATGGGGCATGGTAAAGAGGAATTGGGGACAAGGAGAATTGGAGAATTGGGGAAAGAACTCTCCTTGTCCCCTGTCCCCTTGTCCCCTTGTCTTCTTATCTCCTTGTCCCCTTGTCCCTTTCTCTCCCCTGCTGCCAATCTTTCGTCTTAAACCTCTTGCAAAAGTGGTTAAACGATCTCAGAATTTAGTCTGGGACTAGACGAACAAAACCTGCTGATGCGGGACTTATTCATGACAGAAAATAACGATGTCTTGCTACTAAAGGCTGCAAAAAGTGGTGATATCAAACAACTGTGTGCGCTACTGAGTGCTGGTGCTAAGGTTGACGCAGGCGATCGCGATGGTACTACAGTGTTAATGTTTGCTGCTAATTTAGGCTACACCGAAATTGTGCGATCGCTGTTGGATGCTGGGGCAAATATTAATTTACCTCGGAAACGCTATGGTTTGACGGCTTTGATGTTGGCTGCTAGTGCTAATCGGCTCGATATTGTGCAGCTTTTAGTATCTAGAGGAGCTGATGTTAATGCTACCAATGAAGATGGTAGTACAGCCTTAATGGCAGCCGCCCTCAAAGGTTATGTCGAAGTAGTGCCAGTTTTATTGGCAGCTGGGGCTAAAGTAAATTTCACAGATAAAGATGATGACACTGCTTTGAAACTGGCTGTGAAACATGGGCATACAGCAGTTGTAAAACTCTTATTACAAAGTGGTGTAGATGTCAATGCCCAAGATGAAGAAGGCGAAACGCCCTTGACTATAGCCGCTGACTTGGGAAATCTACATGGGTTGCAAGCATTGTTAGATGCAGGGGCTGATGTAGACTTGAAAAATGGGAATGGTGGGACTGCACTCTTAGCAGCAGCAGCAGCAGGACATAGTGCGATCGCAGCTGCTTTATTAAATCAAGATGCCCAGATTAATCTCCAAGACCAAGATGGTGAAACAGCCCTACACCTCGCTGTTGTGGAAGGCTACATAGATGTAGTGCAAGTGTTATTGAGCCGGGGTGCAAATGTGCAAATTCAAAATCACCTGGGCGATACACCAATATTGGTAGCAGCATTGCAGGGACACAGCCAAATTGTGGAAGCACTACTACGTTTTGGGGCAGATATTAATGGCAACAACCTGAGTGAAAGACCATTGTTGCTGGCGGTATATCAGGGACACACCGAGACAGTAAAAATACTGCTAGATTATGGCGCTGATGCCAATATTCCAGGAGAGGATGGCAAAACTGCTTTGATCAAAGCAACAGAACGCAAATATACAGAGATCGTTAAACTGTTGCTGGCAAGGGGAGCAGATGTCAATTTTCGAGACTCCGCAGGGGCGACAGCATTGATGTGGGCTGCTTCGGCTGGTTATGTTGAAATTGTGCAGATATTGCTCGAAGCTGGGGCAAATTTGAATTTGAAAAACCGAGGTGGCTATACTGCTTTAATGATTGCGGAATTTAATGGTTATCGGGATGTAGTAAGGAGTTTACAAAAAGCAGGGGCAGAGGAATAGCGTGAAGACTATTAGCTTAAGTCTAACTATCATGTGCTGATACATTTTCATTAAAAACGGCGATCGCATTTCTGGTAATGGGAAAGTTTACGCTTTTCCTGGGTAATTATGCGCTTTCTAGCTAACGAAAATTTCCCAGGAGATGCCATTAACCCAGTTACACCTGCAATATTCATGCTTTTATAAAGGCGATCGCACTCTTTCCAAGAGTATCAAATAAGCGATGTCTAGCGACAATAAGCAGAGTTTCTACGCACTTTTGGTAAGGGGGTTGACGTAGGCGGTCGCTCTATCATCTCTATTCTGTTAGAGTATCAAGTTTAGCTAGTATTCTTAAGCCTTCTTCTGGATTGCCAGTCGCAGCCATTGCTTTAAATCTTGTATGGGAATCAAATTCTGCTAAGGCTATGGTAGAAAGTTCTTCAATTAATTTATTAACACTGATGCCTTTAGCTTGAGCAAGTTCTTTCAATCTATTATGCTTATCGTCTGGTAAACGAATAGTTAAAGTTCCCATATTTGTTTAACTCCTAATAATTTCTTCCGGTTTTAATATTGATAAGTTAGGAAATAACAATTCAGTATTTTGGAAATCTTTGACATTATGAGTGGCAATAATTTGAGCATTTCCTGCAACTGCTAATTCAATTAAGTGATTGTCAGCTTCATCTTTTAAATTTGGTCGCCATAAATAGTAGATATCAACCCATTGACTTACGCTCATTAATGATGCGAGTGAAGCAGAAATTTCTTCAGTAGTTAAAGGGCATTTGGCGATAATTTCTGAGCGATGAATAACTGACTCATACTCAGAAAATAAAGCATTACCTATCAAAGGCTGATATTCACCTTTTAAACAGCGTCGAATGAGTTCTCGACTAGAACCTTGAGAGCTAATCAGCGCACTATAAAAACGCTGGTATTAACTACAATTTTAATAGCCATCTTGGTATGATAGCATATAAGCTGTCATGAGAGTTCTAGTCCCAAGACTCAAAAGCGATCGCCAAAGATAAATATCTTCAATATTGGGCAATGTTTAGCAATAAGTAGCTTTGCATATATACACTTTTGCAACTAACTGTGTAAAATCAGCGATCGCACTCTTTCCAAGAGTATCAAATAAGCGATGTCTGGCGACAATAAGCAGAGCTTCTACGCACTTTTGGTAATGGGGTTGACGTAGGCGATGTCTACGACGGGCTACGTCTACGCACTTCTGATAATGGGTTTGATATGGGCGATCGCATAAACCTAAGAATACTGCTCTGCCCAAATCAACCTGCTTCGTTCTTCTAAACGCTCCGATTGATTAAATTGGAGAATTTCAACAGTTACTCGTCCTTCTGCGGTCAATGGTGCAATCTCTGCTTTATTCAGCTGAAAATGGTCGCTCCATTTTTGAGTCCTGGGATTGAAAAAGGGTGTTAGTTTCCCCGTTTTAGGATCGATTGACCCCAAATCAGTACCCTTTGCACGATTACAGTATGGGCAGGCGAGAGCTAAATTTTCTACTTCAGTAGTACCACGATGTTTTTCGGCAATAATATGTTCCATCTCAAAGCTAAATAATGCAGCACTCTGAGGAAATAAGCAGTACTCACATCTTTGGTTCGCTCGTTCAATTACGAGTTTCCGCAACTGGGCTGATACATAAGTCATGGGTTTTGGCGTAATTGCTCAAAAACATGAGCTTTTGCCATACGGACAAGATGTTCTATGGTCAGATAGCGTTCTAGTTCAGCTTCGCTTTTGGCTGAAAGTGTTCCTGCTTTACTTTGTGCCAGCAAATCGCTCACACGAGTCTGAAATTCCGGTGAGGGTCTGATTTCCAAAATTTGTTCTGGTGTAGGCTGACTAGCCAGCAACGCAATAATCTGTTTCTCGTCGAGAAAATTGCCAGACTTTTCGCTCAATAACTCTCGTAAACCGCGTTCTACTATCTCTTGTAAGCGGTCTTGGAACTGCTGTAACTGCTGTCCTAGCTCCTCAGATACCTCAACGGTAATTTGCATCGTCTAGCTCTGTTGTTTTTTAAATTTATCTATTTAGTTATAAGTCTAGCTACAAATCAATCTATTAGTTAATTTTTATAAGTATCATGTATAACTAGTTACTGCAATAGTATCTGCTACTTGACGACAGGCGATCGCTTTCATTAACTTGTCACCAATGACCTATACCCCTCTTTTGTCACTTTCCGAAAACATTTGCCATTTTTGGATTTTAGAGCTTTTGTGTAGCAATTTTTATATCTGCAATACTCAAAAACTCATATAAGTAAAATTTTGAAATAATTTCGTAGTAAGGGCTTTAGCTCTTTTTGTAAAGCCCTGCGGGCATAGCTGCGCTTACCGTGTAGCGTCTCGTAAAGAGGACTAAAGTCCTCACTACATACAAACCTTTAATTATTTACGCCATCCTACTTAAATCAATTTAGTTACTGTTCCTCATACTCCCTGCTTATTGGTTCAGCTATTTTTAGGTTTACGCAATTTTTGAGAACGAATTGGCCCTAGAATTTGATTGAGACTACGCAGTTGTTCCGCTGTACCCATGCAAATCAACGTATCTCCTGGCATTAAAACTGTTTCGCCAGTGGGGCCACCAATCAAGTTGCCGTCAATGCGACGAATAGCTAGAATCAATCCTCCGGTTTGCGATCGCAGTTTGGCTTTTTGCAGAGTTTGACCTACAAAAGGACAAAAAGCCGGGTCAAGTAAAAATTCTTCCATATATAACTGGCGGTCTGCACCTGTGAGAATCCCATCCACAAAATCCATAACTTGGGGTCTGAGGGCAGCCGCAGCCATCCGTTTACCACCGGTAATGTAAGGTGAAATTACTGCATCTGCACCGCCGCGCTGTAACTTTTGGAGAGCTTCTTCTGTACTGGCACGAGCGATCGCCCGAATTGCCGGATTCAGAGTTTTTGCTGATAAAACTGTATATAAATTTTCTGCATCCGAAGGTAGCGCTGCAACAATACAAATTGCCCGTTCAATGCCAACTCTCAAAAGTGTGTCATCAAGGGTAGCATCACCTTGGTATGCCATGTAACCTTCTAACTGGGCTTTCTGCACAGATTCCACTTCAGAATCTATGATTACAAAAGGTACACCTTCTGCCCAAAACTCTTTGGCTATCTGACGACCAGTCCGACTAAATCCACAGATAATGTAATGTTCTAATAGAGATTCCATTAACCGCCTCTGTTGTCGTAGTCGAATACCTTCTTGAAAGTAGCCTTGAATGACCGCTTCTGTAAATCTATTGACAATGTAACCAATATTGACTACACCCAACAAAATTAAAGCAATGGTAAATAACCGTCCTCGGCTACCCAATGGGTGTGTCTCGCCATAGCCCACAGTCGCTAAGGTGATCACAGTCATGTAAGCTGCATCTTCCCATGACCAGCTCTCTATAAATCGATACCATAAAGTGCCAATCAGGAAAACACCGCCAAGGGCAATCGTCCCGATCATTAACTCTTTTTGAATGAGTTTATATTTCTTCTCAAGTGTTGAATACAAGGTTTTTGATCACAATTGCCATTCTTTGAGGATATTTAAGCGTTAATCTAAGAAAAAGTATGAACTGAGAAAAATAAAAAGAAATTTTTAGAAATTTCTAGCAAACTAGTATGTAAGTATACGATGAAAATTTTTCAGGAGGCGCGGTAGTGAGCATAGAAACTCTAATTGAGCAAGCCACCATCCCCCCAGAGTCAGGCTTTGTGTCATCTAACCCTTTTGACGCTGATAGCTTTGATGAAGCTGTCATGTCAACTTATGTCCGCTTTCCCCTAGCCTTAGAACGGGGTGCTGGATGCCGGGTTTGGGATACACAGGGTCGGGAATACCTGGACTTTGTAGCGGGAATTGCCACTTGTACTTTAGGACACGCCCACCCAGCGATGGTAGAAGCGGTGACACGCCAAATCCGCAAGCTGCATCACGTTTCTAATTTGTACTACATTCCCGAACAAGGTGAATTAGCCCAATGGCTGATTCACAATTCCTGTGCCGATCGCGTCTTTTTCTGTAACTCTGGTGCTGAAGCGAATGAAGCCGCGATTAAATTGGCGAGAAAATACGCCCACACAGTTCTAGACATTGAAAAACCGATAATCATCACAGCCAATGCCAGTTTCCACGGACGGACTTTGGCAACAATTACAGCTACAGCTCAACCGAAATATCAAAAATACTTTGATCCCCTGGTTCCGGGTTTTCACTACGTACCTTACAACGATATTAATGCCATAGAAGCGGCAATTAGCGAGTTAGATGAAGGTGATTACCGCGTAGCAGCAGTTCTCATAGAGCCATTGCAAGGAGAAGGCGGTGTGCGTCCCGGAGATGTTGCTTACTTCCAAAAACTGCGAGAAATTTGTGATGAAACTGGCGTTTTATTGATTTTCGATGAAGTGCAAGTTGGCATGGGACGCAGTGGGAAGTTATGGGGATATGAACATCTTGGGGTTGAACCAGATATTTTTACCAGCGCTAAAGGTTTAGGCGGTGGTATCCCCATTGGGGCGATGATGAGCAAAAAATTCTGTGATGTTTTTCAACCAGGGGAACATGCTAGCACCTTTGGGGGGAATCCCTTTGTTTGTGGAGTTGCTTTGAGTGTTTGTCAAACATTGGAACAAGAAAATCTTTTACAAAACGTGGAAGCACGGGGCGAACAGTTGCGATCTGGGTTAAGAGCGATCGCTGTAAAATATCCCAATTATATTTCTGAAGTTCGCGGTTGGGGTTTGATCAATGGCATGGAGTTGCAAGCAGATGTTGCTCTCACTGCACCTGAAATTGTCAAAGCTGCCATAGACAAGGGTTTATTGCTTGTACCAGCAGGGCCAAAAGTTGTCCGGTTTGTACCGCCACTAATTGTCACAGAAAAAGAAATAGACATGGCATTGCAAGCTGTTGAGCAGGCGATCGCAACTGTCACACCTTAGTCCTATTTCGATTAAAAACGAGTGAATTGCCCACCGCTAAATGCTTACATACTAAGGCGGTGGGCTTTTTATCGAGACTAATTAAGTTGATAATTGTTAGTTTTTGCTGACTAAAATTGACATAAAAATAGATGTGTGCATTAAGTCAATTCTGTATCTTATTGCCAGATTTTTCTACAATTCAAGCTCATAATAAAAACACCATCCCCTATTTACCCCTCAATTGCAAATCTCTTTTACCAGGAAATGCGAAAGTTCTCTTCTTTTCAGGGTTCATTTGGGGGTTGGGGAATGATTCTGCGGAAATTGTTGGTAATCAATCAAAATATTACCAAACCATGATTTATATTAAATCACCTTTCCGTAAATCTGTTCTCTAAAACTGCACAAATAGCGTTTTCATACGTTACGTGCAGCGTGTAAATCCTAGTAGGATATCTTCGCACATCTCAAAGTTGGAAGACAAATGGAAATTTCTTACCGCAACATCAATTACCCACTTAGTCCTCCTTCTCTTTTGACAGACTTTCCTGTCCTTGAAACTGACAAATACATCCTCCAACTTGCCTCTAATGAAGAAGAATTGAACTCAATTTTCCGCTTACGGTTTGAAGTTTTTAATCTGGAGTTAGGCTTAGGATTTTCTACTTCTAGCTTTAACCAGATGGATCAAGATCAGTTTGATGCTGTCTGTGATCATTTAATGCTCATTTGTAAACATACTGGCAAAACCATCGGAACCTATCGGATGCAAACTTATATAATGGCTATGCAAGGGCTGGGTTTTGATGCTGCTGATATATTTAATTTAGATGAAATTCCTGATTCTGTATTACAAGCATCTGTAGAAGTTGGACGTGCATGTATAGCTAAAGAATATCGCAATATTCAGGCGCTTTTGTTACTTTGGGAGGGGCTAGCAAATTATCTTATTTGGAGTCAAAATAAATACTTTTTTGGTTGTGCTTCCTTACTGACTCAATGTGCCAAAGAGGCTACTTGTGCTTATCTTTATTTTCAGGAAAATAACTTGATGCATTCGAGTATTTTAGTTAATCCCAATTTACAATATTACCTAGAAACTTCTTCAGAACGTCTCGACGCGTGCGATGTCGAAATTCCTAATATTTTACAAGCATATTTAAACATTGGAGCCAAGATATGTAGTTTACCAGCAATTGATCGCCAATTCAAGACTATTGATTTTTTAACTATATCTAATATAGAAGATTTCACTAGGTGGCATTCTCCAGCTTGTGATCAAAAATAGATAAATACTCAGATGCTCATGAAACAATAGTTTGTTTCTCTACTTTATTCTTGGTTGACAGTTGCTATTTCACTCCTAATAAACAGCATCAATCTCAATTTAAATCAATATTTTCGGCTCACCTAATTGGGAGCATCCCAAATGTTTGATTTTTGTAACCGCAAAGAAAAACGGAGGTTTAACGAAAGTTTTGTATGTTTTGTTTGAAAAGTATTGGGATGCTTTCTATTGCCTTCGCTATCTATTTGCAAAATTAACATGTTTATTCGGTGTATGGTATCTACGTAATTGCATTTTATCCAGATAATTTACTGGGTATTATTAAACTAATTTTTGAGAAATCTGTTTATGCGGCATCTTACTCTTGTTCCGAGTTGGTTGCGATTTTTAATGATATTTTTATTGATGATGGGTACGTTATTTCGTTTTGTTAATCTTGATGGCAAAGTTTACTCGCACGATGAAGTTTATACTTCATTGAGAATTTCTGGGTACACGGTAGATGAAGTTAAACAACAAATATTTAATGGGCGGGTAATTAGTCAAGAAAGCTTTCGTAAATTCCAAAAGCCTAATCTAGACAAAGGTGTTAATGATACTATTATGTCTTTGGTAAAAGAAGACTCACGACATCCACCACTTTATTACTTAATTGCCAGATTTTGGGTAGAAATTTTTGGTAATTCAGTCACAGCAATTAGAAGTTTATCTGCCTTGATTAGTTTGTTGGTTTTTCCTTGTATTTATTGGCTATGCCGAGAATTATTTAATGTGCCGTTATCAATACCTACCGTAGCGATCGCCCTGATGTCAATCTCTCCCATGCAAATAATTTATGCCCAAGAAGCACGAGAATATATTCTTTGGTTCGTCACTATAATTTTATGTAGTGCTGCACTAATACGAGCAGCCTGTTTAGAATTAAAAGATCAAAAGGAAAAAGAGCAAAAACAACCAGACCGTTTTGCTATCTGGGGAATTTATGCAATAACTTTAACATTAAGTCTTTATACATCTTTGTGGACTGTATTTGTAGCATTTGCTCATGGAATTTATATATTAATAACAGCGAAATTCCAACTTAATGAGACTGTCAGAGCTTATTTCCTAGCATCAGTGGTGGGATTTTTAGCCTTCATGCCTTGGATAACAATTGTGACGGCTAACTTTTTTCAATTTCTAATTTCAGCAGATGTGAAGGTAGTGCAGACATCACAAATGCCTTTAATTCCATTTTGGCTGATGCAGGTTAGCCGCATTTTTTTTGATTTAGGCTTAAGATTAGACAATCCTTTAATGTATTTAATTTCGCCATTTTTTTTAATTTTGGTAGGATATGCTATTTATTTTATTTGTTTAAGAACAAATTATCAAGTCTGGTTGTTTGTTGTGGCATTGATTATAGCACCAGCCCTATCTTTAATATTGCCAGATTTCATTTCTGAGGGCATACGCTTAGATTCGGAACCATATTTAATGCCATCTTATTTAGCTATTCAAATCGCTGTTGCTTATCTGCTGGCTACGCAACTATATAATGGCAACTTATTACGCCGGAGTATTTGGCATATAATTTTGCTATTGGTAATTATTTGTGGATTGATTTCTTCTAGGGTGAGTTACCAAGCAGAAACTTGGTGGAGTAAGGGAGTGAGTTATGGTAATCCACAAGTTGCAAAGATTATCAATCAGTTAGAACGACCACTTTTGATTAGTAATTCTGTAGGTATTAATTATGGAAATGTTTTTTCTTTAAGTTATCTTACACAGCCCAAAGTGCGATTTCAATTGATGCAAAATCAAGATATTCCCAAGATTCCTAATGGATTCAGTGATGTTTTTCTCTTGAATCCTACTGATAACTGGCGTGAGCAAATAGCAAAAAAGTATCAGTCTCAGACAAATATTGTTTACCAGGATAAGTATTACTCGCTTTGGAAATTAGTCAAGCCTCGTAGTTCACGCCAACGTCAAGCATGAAATAGTGGTGAACAATCTTGAACCACAGAGACGAGGGCAGCCGTGTGGGCGGGTTTCCCGCACCAAGACACAAAGAAAAAACAATTTTTATTGGTTCTGGTGTACGCAATTCATGACGGCTACTTAAGAGTTAATATCTACGGCAATTCTTTGAGATGTACACGCAAAATTTCTTGAATCACTTTTTGCACAGTTTCTTGATGCAAGTTGCCGTCTACTCGCACAATCCTAGATGGATAAGATGCAGCTAATTTTGCATATCCTTGTTGAACACGTTGATGAAAAGCAATTGTCTCTTGTTCAATGCGATCTAAGCCTATTTCGCCTCCTTTTTTGCGGGCTAGTCCTACCTCTACATCAACATCTAACCAGATAGTAAGGTCACTTGTTAACCCACCAGTGGCAATCAAGTTAAGTTGATTGATTAAACTCATGTCTAAGCCGCGTCCATAACCCTGGTAGGCAATGGTAGAGTCAGTATAGCGATCGCATAAAATATATTTCCCGGCTGCTAAATTGGGCTTGAGTTCTTGTTCAATGTGTTGTGATCGGTCAGCAGCATACAATAATAGTTCTGTCACCTCAGCAATTGGTTGATTGTCTGTTTTTTCTAGCAACAAGCGACGCAGATGTAAACCTAACTCTGTTCCCCCTGGTTCACGAGTGGCAATTACCGAGATACCTAAACTTTCTAACCATTGACTACACAGTTGCATTTGGCTAGTTTTACCGCAGCCTTCTACCCCTTCAAATACAATTAATTTGCCACCCATGCTGTTTTTATATCTGGTCGTGTATGCGATCGCTCTACCAAACTTTAATACTAATGGGGTGTATTGTATAGTCCGTATATTAGACTTTGGACAAATAAAAGTACACGAATGCTGTTACTTATCCAAAGTCAAAAAAGCAAGCTATTATGCTTGCAGTTGTACTGACTTTTCACGGGATGTGGAAAAGGGGATTGGTTCGCGATGGCTTATCGCGAACC
>JBBSOP010000028.1:0-18231 GCA_038259655.1 Chroococcales cyanobacterium | reverse complement strand
CATTAGTTGCCATTGTGGTGCTGACAGCTATTTCTCTCATCGGTAAAATTGACGTTCCTACTGTAGGTGATATGGGTGACTTGCCCACAACTTTACCCTTTTTCAAAATTCCCCAAGTCCCACTCAACTTAGAGACACTCCAGATTATCTTTCCCTATGCAATCACCTTATCAATTGTGGGTTTGCTGGAGTCATTATTAACAGCATCGCTACTTGACGAACTTACAGATACTCCTAGTAATAAAAACCGAGAAGCTCAAGGCCAGGGAATTGCCAATATGATTACTGGTTTCTTTGGTGGTATGGCAGGTTGTGCAATGATTGGTCAGTCAGTGATTAACATCAAGTCTGGTGGACGTACCCGTCTTTCTACCTTGGTTGCAGGTGTATTTTTACTGTTTTTTATTCTGGCATTAGGCACTTGGGTAAAGCAGATTCCAATGGCATCGCTGGTAGCAGTGATGATTATGGTTTCTATTGGCACTTTTAGTTGGGCTTCACTGAAAACTTTACATCTAGTGCCTAGAAGTGAAACAGCTGTGATGGTGACAACAGTTTTAGTCACCGTATTTAGTCATAACTTGGCACTTGGAGTTGTAGTAGGTGTGGTTATGAGTACAGTCTTCTTTTCACGCAAAATTGCCAGAGTTGTTTTTGTTGACACAGTTCTAAATTCTGAACAAACCCATCGCATCTATAGTTTTTCTGGGCAATTATTCTTTTTATCAGTGGATGACTTTTTAGCAGCATTCGATTTTAAAGAAGATTTGGAGCGTGTGAAGATTGATTTGACTAATGCCCACATTTGGGATCAGGCAGCAGTTACAGCTATCGACAAAGTTGTGATTAAATTTCGCCGCAATGGTGTAGAAGTAGATCTAGTGGGACTCAATGAAGCCAGTGCTACATTACTAGAAAAATTGGCTATTCACAACAAATCATCAGGCTTAGACAACTTCGCTGATCACTAAAATTATTAAACAGGGCATGAAAAAAATCCTTCTCTGCACAGATGGTTCCTCCTTTTCTTACAGTAGTTATCAATATACTGCTTGGTTAGCACCGCGTTTAGAAGCTGCCATCGAAGTCCTTTATGTCAGTGATGTTCGCGCCCAAAAGGCCGTTTCCACTGGAGATTTTAGCGGGAGTTTGGGTATAGATGCTTCCCGCGAACTTTTAAATAAGTTAGTAGATTTAGAACACGAAAAAGCCAAAATTAACCACCACAAAGCCCAACTCATCCTGCAAACAGCAGAACAGTTTTTTGCACAGCAAGGGATAAGTAAAGTGAAACTAACTCACCATACTGGTTTTTTGGTGGATAGTTTCCATGAATTTGAAGCACAAGCTGATTTAGTAATATTGGGTAAACGCGGCGAAAATGCCGAGTTTGCTTCAGGACATTTAGGTGCAAACGTAGAACGGGTATTGCGTTCTAGTAATAAGCCCAGCTTTGTGACATCGCGCACCTACCAACCGATTAACCGTATTCTTTTAGCTGACGATGGTGGTAAGAGTTGCCAAAAGGCACTGGAGTTTTTAGTTACCTCGCCCGCTTTTAAAGGGCTGGAATTACATTTGTTGACTGTAGCGAAAAAATCTGAGGATGAAGCAGCACAAGCTTACTTAAAAACTGCCCAACACCAAGTAGCAGCAGGTGGTTTTACGCCAATCTGTAAACTTACCCAAGGTAATCCAGAACAGGAAATAGCCAATTATGTGGAAGCCCACAATATCAATCTACTGATTATGGGAGCCTACGGACACAGCCGGATTCGTCATTTAGTCATTGGTAGCACGACAGCCCAAATACTGCGAGGAACTCATATTCCTGTCTTGCTATTCCGTTGACTTGATCATGTTTGCCATGCCTTGAACCACTTATTTAAAACTGTGTTAATTGTTCGTTTGAATTGGTGCTTGCGATTCCACTTTTGGAAAGCGACTTCATATTCTTCGCCTTTAGCTTGAAAAGTATTCCAAACGTCAAGCCCTACCATCATTCCCCAGAATAACAAAATATACAACGACCAACTCAGACCGCCACCGCCGATAAAATCCACCAACATTAAACAGCCGTTAACAATGGCATAATTACCAACACGCTTCTTAAATCTTGTGAGGCGATAAGTGTCAAAAGCTCGGCGCTGTTGGATTTCACTGGCTTGCGATCGCCAGTCGCACTCTGCTAAGTTTAAACACTCAGGCGATATTTCTAACTCAGTCGCAATTTCTACCAATTGCTCATAAGAAAATTCTTTATTTTGATCGTCAGCTTGACGGGCGATCGCAAACTGAAGAATTTTCTGCACATCTTCTTGGCTATAAGAACGGAGGCTCTTAGTTTCAAAGTCCGTCATAATTTATGATCTCTTAGTGTTTCTATAGCAATTTGTCGCCCGATAGCTGTTATGCAGCTATGCCACCATCATTAGTAATATTTACACTATTTTTACATTAGCAAATTTAGATAAGATATAGGTACGGTTTTCTCGAATTATTTATGGGGTTGTTTAAAAGCGTAAATATCTTCAAGAACCTGTACCCAACCATCAGCCACAGATTCGAGGATGCGATCGCCTTTTTCTTTGGTTGCAGTTGTAGCATCACCAATAACTCCACTTTTACTGATATCTCGCGTTACCCAAGCCACAGGTAACTTACCTTCCCAACTCAGTAGACTACTTTCAGGGTGTTCTGGTGGATATTCAGCCACAGCTTTCTCCATCTTCACCTGTTCTGGCAAAATTGCCAGCATAATACTAGTTTCTGCATCTCCGGCGTGCATTCCTAACTCTGCTTCTTTTGGAGTCAGCAATTCTTTAGTAATATGAGGTACACGCCAAGTAAACAGCGGAAATACCAAAAAATCATCATACCTAACGTGCAAATCTCGCGCTGCCATTTGCATCACTTGGGGTTGTCCTCCGTGGGAGTTCATCAACACCAATTTTCTAAACCCAGCCCGGTAAATACTTTCTCCCACTTCCATAATGATTGCAGTGAGAGTTTCGGTACTCAAAGTAATTGTGCCGGGAAAATGCCAGTGTTCGTTAGATTTGCCATAATAAAGAGTTGGTAAAGCATAAACAGGAATCTTCGCATCCAGCTTTTCTAATGCTTTGCCGAGTACCCCTACACCAATAGCAGCATCAACAATCAGCGGTAAATGGGGGCCATGTTGTTCAATTGCCCCGACTGGTTGGATGATAACTATATCTTCTTTATTTGGCATTGTCTGGATATCATTCCAAGTGAGGTAGGGGAAAAAGCGTTCTGGAGGAATAAAGCTATGCATATTACTACTGTCGCGTCATTTTTATGTTGGTAGGCTTCGACTTCGCTCAGCCTACAGGGATTTGCTCAGCCTACAGGGAACAGGGGAGAAAGAGGTAATTTTCTTCATCCCCTCTGCTCCCTGCCCCCTGCCCCGGTCACTGAGCGGCTTGCCTTGACTTGTGCTGAGTTTCGACTACGCTCAACTGCCGCGTAGCCGAAGTAGCGCAGTCGAAAGGAGTCGAAGTGCTGCCTCTTTTTCCCCATGCCCAATGTTCTAATCAAACAAGGATAAAACTCAATGACTGAAGAAAATGGATCGATTCGCACCTTATCGGTTGATATTGGCGGTAGTGGTGTTAAAGCTATGGTATTGGATATTACCGGGGTTCCTTTAACTGAAAGGAAGCGTTTAGATACACCCCAACCCGCTATGCCTGAGGTTGTAATTAATGCAATTGCTGTTTTGGCAGCTGCTCAAGGTGAATTTCATCGGGTTTCGGTAGGTTTTCCCGGAGTGGTGAGGTGTGGAGTCACCGAAACAGCAGTGAATTTACATCCAGACTGGATTGGGTTTGAATTGGAAACAGCATTGACAAACCGCTTAAACAAACCTGTACGGGTAATTAATGATGCTGACATGCAAGGATTTGGTGCGATCGCAGGTAAAGGTGTGGAACTTGTAATTACTTTAGGAACTGGGTTTGGTTCGGCTTTATTTGTGGATGGTAAACTTGTGCCAAACATGGAAATGGGACATCATCCATTTCGCAAGGGAGAGACTTTTGAGGAACAACTAGGGCGTGCAGAACTAGAAAAAATTGGTGAGAAAAGATGGAATCGGCGTTTAGAAAAGGCGATCGCATCTTTACACCATTTGTTCAATTATGATTACCTTTATATCGGTGGTGGTGAAGCTGTTAGAGTAGATCTTCAGTTGCCTTTAAATGTGAAACTCATTCCCAATATCACTGGTTTATTAGGCGGTATTGCTTTATGGCGCAGTGAGAAGAAATAAATTAAATGAGTGATAGCTTACTTCACTCCAGTTTCAAAGCTAATTTGTTCAGACTCGTATGCTGGTGGTTCGACGTGAATAATAATCCTTACAGGACTGAAGCGTTCTTCTAGTCGGCTTTCTACTGCTTCGGTGATGTGGTGCGCGGTTTCTACATCTGGTGCATTTACTATTAAGTGCATTTCAATGAAGACTTGACGACCTAGAACACCACGAGAGGCGATATCATGACAGTTGATTACCCCAGGAACAGAAACAGCGATCGCATGTATTGCTTCAGGTGCGATCGCCATTTGATCTACAAGCAAAGGTAAATTTTCTTTCAAAACTGACCAGCCACTCCAAAATACCAACAAAGCAACCGGAAAAGCTAATACTATATCCATCCATTGATAACCTAGCCAAACTCCTATCAAGCCCGCAATAACTGAGATTGTCACCCAAATATCGCTCATAGTATGCGTGGCATCAGCTATTAAAATTGAGCTACCTACCCGCTTACCTACATTACGTTCGTAAAACGCCACAAAAATATTTATACCCAACACAATTAGCAATAACCACAACTCAGGCGGTGATATTGTTACGGTTGCACCACCTTTAATAATTCGCTCAATTGCACCTTGGAGAATTTCAAAACAAGCGATTCCTAAAAAAGCTGCAATACCTAAAGCACCCACAGCTTCAAACTTTTGGTGTCCGTAGGGATGTTCGCGATCGGGTTGTGGCGAAGAAAATTTAATCGCAACTAATCCTAAAACATTGTTGGCACTATCTGTCA
Source organism: Chroococcales cyanobacterium (assembly GCA_038259655.1). Classification (GTDB taxonomy): domain Bacteria; phylum Cyanobacteriota; class Cyanobacteriia; order Cyanobacteriales; family Nostocaceae; genus Halotia. Next base: position 13,156 of record JBBSOP010000028.1, on the reverse strand, counting down.
CACTATGCAAGGCATCAGCTAGCAAGCTTAAAGAACCTGTCCAATACCCCACAACTGCTTTCAATCCCATGACAAACAGGTTGAGAATTAGGGTAATAATTAAAACTTTTCGCACTTCGGCGCGGTTATCGTAAGTCATAGAGAATTTTTTATTTTGAGTTCTATGACTTCTAATGTAAAACTCATTACATCCATTAAATGTATCAAAGTCTTACGCAGTAAGGATTATATCTCGCTGTAGCCTCAAAATTTTAGCTTACTTGTTGCGATTATTTTTAACTAACAGTAGCTACAAAGTTGATGGGTGTTAGCGATCGCCTTAAAACCTCTAGCATATTTTTAGCATTAATAGCAGGAAAATTTTCATTAATTCTTTTTGGCACTGCTGCATCTGGGGATGAGTTTATTAAGACGCTCCGCACGTAAATAAGCAACAATAGTCGTTGTAAGTTACAAAGTTTTCTTTTTTGATTCGATAAATTAGGTTATAGGTGTAATTTCATCAATAGATTCTTATTTCTGCTTATGACAACTCAGTTTTCATGGATAAAACAGTGGTATCCAATTAGTCCATTAAGCTATTTAAATGCTTCTTGTCCCACTCCTGTCACACTTCTTGGCAAAAATCTGGTGATTTGGAGAGACGAAAACCAAAAGTGGATAGTAATGGATGATGTTTGTCCTCACAAGCTAGCAAAGCTATCTATGGGAACCATCAATGAAGACGGAAACTTGATGTGTAGACATCATGGCTGGTGTTTTGATGGTAAAGGAAAATGCACTAAAATCCCGATGTTGACAGGTAGTGAGGCAGAAACAACTGCTTGTGATAGTTCAAGATCTCAAATTACAACATATCCCACACAAGTTACTCAAGGATTACTTTGGGTATGGCCAGATGATAGTTCAACAGCTTTAGAAGATTCTACTTCTAAGCAACCAGCTGTTATATCCCAGTGCGAACCAGAAATATCTGCCACTCCCTGGAACCTGACAGAAGTTCCAGTTGGTTATACAGTATCCGTCGAGAGTACTTTTGATCCTTCTCATGCGGAATTTCTGCATGAAGGAATCGGCTTTTTCTCACCCAAAACAGCAGTACCCATGCAAAATTTTGCCGCTGTGGGAGAAATATCTGCTGAAGGAGGTTTTACCCTCAAGCATCAAGGCTACAATCTCTTTAACAAAGATATGGAGGCTACGCGAAAGTTTACTCCACCCTGTTGTAACACTACCATATACCATTATCCCAACGGGACAACTAATATATTTCAATTGTATTTTGTACCTACAAAACCGGGTCACTGTAGGTATATTGGTAAGTTTATTGCTGATGGTAATTCGACTGTTAAAAAGAATTTCTTGTTTGAAATGCTTCCACAAGATTTGCGAACTGGGTTACAACATTTATCTCAATATAAGCTTAGTGACCAAGATTTAACGGCGATGCACTCTCAAGAAGTGAATCAGTCATCATTAGATAAAACATGGCAAAAGTCATACTTTATGCCTTCCCCTGCTGACGTGGGTATTGTAACTTTTAGAAAATGGCTAGACGAATTTGCTGGCGGTAGTCCTTCATGGTCAGGAAGTATAGAAGGAAGTATAAAACAATTAAATGATCAACAACTATATAATCGATGGGACAGGCATACAAAACATTGTCCTAGTTGTCGCAACTCTGTAACTTTGATTGAAAAAGTGCAAAAAGTTTGTAATGTTTGTACTATTGTATTTACATTGTTAACATTAGCTTTAATCTTGATAGGTATTCCTCTCAATCTGGTGTTAATATCAACAATTATTGGAGTTCTGAGTTCATTTTTATCATACATTTCGGATGATATCAGGCAACTTTTTCTTAGTAGTGTGCCAAAAAGAGGTTTACCTCTGGTCAAACTTTATGGGAGTAATACTCACAATTAACTAACCATTCAAAGATCTTTCTATTGGCAAAAGGGGCAAAATTAATCATACATAAGCGTTTCGATGAAAAGGTGGTTTTTCATCTGAAACCCTTATACTGCTGTCAATACATTAAAAAACCCTTGTGGGAAACCTTAAAGGAATTTTTAGGACTGATTGTTTTTGCCAACCCTCAAAGAAATGGGAGTTAATGGTTAAAGCATCATCATCTCACCCTCGTAAATTGGCGAAGGTATTGTTATTTTTTGGAGTTTTTTTAACTAACCATTAAGCAATGTAAAATTATTGTGATTTCTTTCGTAGTAAGGGCTTCAGCCCTTTTTTGTAAAGCCCTGTGGGCATGGCTGCGCTTATCGCGTAGCGTCTCGTAGAGAGGACTAAAGTCCTCACTACAAACTTATTTGCGAAATGTAAGTCAGATAAAAATCATCACATTTAGTAGTGCAACGCTAACATCCAACATCCAAAAGCCAAAATTTACTATGGAGTTTGGGGTGTTTTTCGCTAAAGTTTGAACTTGATTGAGGTCGGTTTGTGCCAATTCGGTTTTACTCAAGGACTGGACAAGACTCAAACCCAGAGATTGATTAGATATGGTTTTGGTGTAACCAGCGTTGAGGTAGGGAGTATATTGTGAGTTTCCTGCCGTATAGGTTTGAAAGAAAGGTAAACTCAAAACGTTCATGTAGTAGCGCGCTTGAGAAGCATCGCCAACTACATCCGCAGGTAATGAGACTTGCTGGCTGGCTGGATTACTATTGCCAATTGTGGAAAAGTGGGTTCCACCTACAAGCATGACGAGATATTTTTGGGAATTTGTAAACCAAGAAAAAGGTCGAATTTGCTCATATAAAGCTGGTGCAACTGTATCGTCACTACTGCTAACAATCATGACAGGAGTTTTAATTTGGCTTAAACCAGCTTTGCCAAAAATTGAACTAGTAACTGGGTTAACTGCGATCGCAGCTTTTACTCTCTCATCCCGCAAGTTATAATGTTGACCAGACTTACTGTCTAATGCCAAAGCACTACATTGAAATAGTAAAGACATATTCCAAGTGTTATCTAGTGTCTTTGGTTTACAGTCTTTTTTCAGTTGTTCAAAGTTAATCTTCGCGCCAGCTAAAGCTAAAGCAGTATAGCCGCCTAATGATTGGCCAAATATTCCCACTTGTTGGAGATTTAACCGACCTTTAAATCGTGAATCAGATTGATTCATTTTCTCCAGTTGATTCAATACATATTTGATATCTAAAGGTCGGTCTTTAAATTCGCTTGGTTCTAGTACTTCATTAGCGCGTCCATTTATTGACATTCGTAGCTGTTTCGCATCGCTACCAGGGTGATTAGGAACAACCACAGCCAAGCCGTATGATGCTAGATGGTTGGCTAAATATTGAAAGTTACTGCTATCTGAACCTAAGCCGTGAGAAACCACAATTACGGGTGCAGGACTTTGAATATTGGGGAGATAAACATCAGTCAATAATAGCCGCTGGCGTGTCGAGTCGAAAAACTTTAATGTATATTTTTGCGGCTTAAACTTTCCCTGACCCCGTAAATCTGGTAACTGAGTAAGAGGTTTGGCAATACTAGCAGCTTCTATATTAGACTTTTGAGTAACCGTGGCGATCGCTTGTTGGGTTTGGTCGATTACTTTCTCTAGTTCCCCAGCAATAGCAAAGCTACGTGCTAAATCAATGTGAACAATCTTAGTAGGATATTTACGCAACAGATTTAATAATGTTAAACCTCCTGGTTCAGCAGCAGCAGCAATCATCGCTGACCGTAAGGCATGAAATCCTAATTGTGGTTGAGGAGATTTGGTTTTAATCGCAGTTGATAAACGACTCAGTAGCGATTCTCCTTGGGGTGTGTAGAGGAATTGAGAAGCTACCACCGGACTCACTTTTACAGGAGTGAGTAAAATTTGTTGTAATTCCTGAAACTGTTTTGGTGGCAAATATTGCTGATAAATTGCCAATTCGTCATCAATTACACCGTCGTTAGCATAGTTTTCTAAAGTAGTAGCTGAAATTGATAAATCTAAGGCCGAATAAGATGCATAAATTCGTTCTGCTGCCATTACAGAGTTAGTAATTCCAAATGTTGGCAGCAGCATTGAAAGAACCAGCAAGAGCGAATTTTTTCTCAGGGTGCTAGTCCAGTTACTAAACAAACTATTCATCGCTCAACTGTTTCGGTGATCTTGTTTCACGAGGCGTTGGCTTTGGTAGTTATTCAGACACCCTAATTAACTTAATATTGTTCGTTGTTTGCCTCAATACTCATAGATTGGTTTGAGTTTTTTCTCTTGATTACTAGATGAAAGTTTTAATCAGGTAGAGACACGTATATACGCAGAGTATTCACCTAGCAAGAGATTAGCTTGCACTCACTGTGAAATCATAACAAATGAAAAATTACCTTGCCTCAGTAGTTTTTATGTAGCTTTAAATGTACAATAAATAGCCTAGTTTTTGTATCGATTAAAACCATTGGCTAAATTGAATTAATTAGATTTTCCTAAGGCGATCGCTACTGAGCCACCTACCACTAATAATGCTCCTAATATGCCGATGAATGTGATGTTTTCTGGAGGAATTAAATAAGGTATAAACACTGATACTAATTCCACAGAAACTAAAGTAAAAATCGGAGCTAAAGCTAGTACTGCGCTTACTCTTGACGCTTCCCAATGTTCTAATGACTCTGCAAAAGCCCCGTAAGCAATTAAAGTATTAAAAGCACAAAAGACTAACATTCCTAAATGTAAACTATCGAGTGTAAAAATAGCTTCTACTTTGGCTAAGGGAGTGAATAATAAAGCACATCCTCCGTAAATAATTAGCATGATGTTAGCGGAAGATAAAGTTTGCAGTAATTGCTTTTGTGCTAAAGCATAAATAGCCCAGGCAGCTCCTCCTAACACAATCAAGCCACTACCGAAAAGATATGTATTGTGTGCTGTAATTAAGTTAGTTAATTGGTCATGAAAAAATACCAAATAACCACAAGTAAGAACACCGACACCCAGCCATTGATAAAGTGTATAACGTTCTTTAAAGATAACTATGCCACCTAAACCCAATAAAAGCACAGCTGATTGAATGAGTACTTCAGCGTTAGCGGGTGATGTTAACGCTAAACCTTGCATGAACAGGAAGTAATTAGCTGCTAAAAATAAAGTAGCGATCGCTAACAATTTCCCAGAGACAGAACGTAATTGTTCTAACTTTGGTAATTGACCGCGTATCCCTAAATATACCGCCAGCAAGATAAATGATCCTAAAAAGCGAAACCAAATAACGGTATAAACATCAAGTACTTGCAGCGTTACCTTGAGTGCAATAGGTAAAATTCCCCACAAGAAGACTGTTAGGAGCGATAACGCTAGACCTAAACGCCAACGACCAGAGCTTTGATGTAGTGACATTCAGCGATCGTACCAAAAATCAGGCTAGCAATGTCTATCCCAATGGCGTGGCTTTGTTTAGCTTTATTCGTGAGTTTTTTTATTGAAAAAATTCATAATGTTTATGTGTAGTTACGGTGAAGCATAAAAAGTTATATACAATTTAGTATATTCTTTCAGTGTTTTTACCACTTAAAAGCATGGGCATTATACTTTTAATAAGTTTGGTACTGCTTTTCATAAGCTTACCAACTTACTTACTAATGACCTCAAAAGGTCGATTATGGTTTAAATCTGTAGTTACAGAAGTACAGCAAATAATTCAGAGAACGCTATCTTTTAACACCAAGCAAAAAGGCTGGGAATTTAGTTCTGTCCAACCTCAGCGACTGATATCAAGATCATCAAAAGCTATCACGATTGCTGTCATAGTGATGGTCGCAGTCATAGCAGGAAATACTGTATCAGCTCAGGTTACAGGGTCATCCTTAGCTTCGCTTAAGACTGTCTCGGTTCCAGAACCAGATAATCTTCAAGACTTTGTTAAAGACAAAGCAGCCGCAATCAAGTTAGGCAAAACTTTTTTCTGGGACATGCAAGTCGGCAGTGATGGTAAGACTTCCTGTGCTAGTTGTCACTTCCATGCTGGAGCCGATAATAGATCCAAAAATCAGATCTCTCCTGGTCTATTACAGGTCAATGCTGATAATACAGCAAATCCAGATACAGTTTTTGCTGTAGGCAATGCTCCAAACTATCAACTCAAGCCGGGAGATTTTCCTTTCCACAAACTATCAGACCCAAATGACCCAACAAGCGTTACATCTGACCGTAACGACATTTCCTCTTCCCAAGGAGTCTTCAATAGTAAGTTCGTTGATGTGATTCCCGGTAAAGCGGAAGACAAAGTAACATTTGAGCCAGATCCGGTTTTTAACGTGGGAGGTACAAATGTGCGCCGCGTCGAGCCACGCAACACCCCAACCGTAATTAATGCCGTATTTAACTTTCGCAACTTCTGGGATGGAAGGGCGCAAGAAATTTTTAATGGCGTAAATTCTTTTGGTTTGAGAGACCCTAATGCTTCTGTAGTCAAAGCACAAAACCCCAGTCAGCTAGAATTTGTCAAAGTCAAAATTAATCACTCGTCTTTGGCTTCTGTAGCTGTTGCGCCACCACTCAGTTCCTTTGAGATGTCCGCGGATGGTCGCACTTTTGAGGAAATTGGTGACAAATTCGGGTCAGTTGATCAGAAAAAGAAAATTCACAGTGTTGGTAAGGGTAAGAAACTACCCAGAAAACTTGCTAAAAAGTTACTTCCTCTCAGACCTCTAGGTGAACAAGTTGTCCATCCTCAAGATAGCGTCTTAGGTGCATATAGTAGATCCCCTCAACTGGGACTAAAGAATAAAACCTACGAACAACTAATTAAAGATGCCTTCAAGCCGGAGTGGTGGAAGTCCAATCGCTTAATTCAAGTTGATGCTAACGGTGTTAGGACTTTTGTCAAAAAGCCCGATCGCTCTTCACAGACTAATGAGTACACATTAATGGAGTATAATTTTCCATTATTCTTTGGGCTAGCAATTCAAACTTACGGTTCTACACTCGTTGCTAACGAGACACCCCTTGATCACTTTTTGGAAGGAAATACTGCTGCCTTAACCAATCAGCAGCAACAAGGAAAACAGTTATTTGAAGGCAAAGCTCAATGTATTGTTTGTCACAAGGGGGCAGAACTCACGAGTGCTTCAGTTAGCGCCGTGCAGCAACAACGCATCGGGATTATCAACATCCCTAATTTAAAAATTCTCTTTGACAACGGTTTCTTTAATATTGGTGTGAGACCTACTCTAGAAGACATCGGTGTTGGTGGTAATGACCCATTTGGTAATGCGCTTTCTGAGACACAATTAGCTCTGCTAGGAACTTTTAAGCAACTTCTGGGATCAGATCCCAACACTACAGTTAGCCCTAGTGACTTAATAGTTAAGAATGGCAGTTTCAAAGCTCCTGGACTCCGCAACGTAGAACTTACCGCCCCTTACTTTCATAACGGTGGTTATTTAACTTTGCGGCAAGTGGTAGACTTTTATAATCGTGGTGGAGACTTCCGTCAGCAAAGCGCCCTCGCCCCATTGGGATTGACTGAAGCGGAAAAAGACGACTTAGTAGCCTTTCTCAAAGGATTGACTGATGAACGAGTCCGTTATGAACAAGCACCGTTCGATCATCCACAACTTTTTATTCCTAATGGACATCCGGGTAGCTCTGCATCTGTGACTAACGACGGTACAGGCAAAGCTACAGATAGCTTCCTGGAAATTCCGGCTGTGGGAAGGAATGGTGGTAATGGTACGCCCAACTTCTTGGAAACTAGTTATTAGTTAACAGTGAACCACAAGATCCCCGACTTCTCAAAAAAGTCGGGGATCTGAGCCTCTAAAGTCGTAGCATTGAAACTTGTCCTTAAAAGAACGTGAGTTCGACGGCTCTAAAAAACTAGAAAATCTTTGCCCTTCTCCGCGTCACAGAGGGGTTGGGGAGAGGTTCATCGAACTCACGTTAAAAGAAATCAGCCATCCAAGGGGAGACACCTGCAAATATTTGTGTAGCTGCTACCAGCGCTGTTTTTGTAGCTTCCAATTTTCCTGTTAACTGCAAATGGTAAGGGGTAAATAAACCTGTGTACAAAGGTGCTAACTGTCTAATATCTAGCTGTAATTCACCTTTGCCGCCTCTGGTAACTTCACCTCGTCCATGAGCAACAGACAAAATAAATTTACCATTGTTCTCAGTCAATAAGTCATCTTTAACTGAAAAGTGGAGTTCCGATTGCACTCCCGGTAGATAACCACGCATCTCTAAAGCTTTGCAGACATTAATCACGCGCAACATCCAGCGCTCCTGACTACGAATTTTGGCAGTTTGTTCTGGTAACAGCAACGTTAAAGAATCAATTACCGAACTCTTCCATCGCACTTGTTTGATTTGAGAGCGATGATTGGCTAAAAAAGACCACAAAGTTTGTGCAGCAGCATCTGTAAGAATTACCCAATCTCTCAACCGCAGATTTGTGTTGTCTTCTGTGGAATGTTGGCTAAAGATGAGATAGCCTTGGGGTTGGTCTGGAAAACCGATAAAGTAGCCATAAACAGTTTCTTGACCATTCGGTTGGATTAATCCCTCCCAAATTGCTTGATTCCGGTCTAAATATCCATGAGTAATTTTGGCCTGCTGTTGATATAGGTCATGAAAGACTTGATGATTGAGTGGAATTACAGGTTGTACAGGTAGCGGTTGTTTTCGGATCTGAATACTATCAGTGGGAATTTCCCAGATGCAAAAGCTACCACCTTGTTCATATCCAGCTTTGCGATATAAGCGCTGAGTTGCTGGATAAAGTACAGAAATAGGTACTTCCTGGCTATAAAGTTCCTTGAGGGTGTGCTGCATTAATGCGATCGCAGCTCCATCTCCGCGATATTCTGGAGTAATGCCCACTCCCCCAATTCCCACCATTGGTACACGCTGTCCACCCCACCACTGACCCATAGATAGGGTTGCTAATCCACCTACAACTTGCTGATCTCGATGAATAATACGAAAGTTTTCTAAGCCAATGCGGTTTAAGAAAATTTCGCTGTCACCAGATGACATTACATAACACTGCTCTAAGATATAGCTTAGTTGCTGAACATCTTCTACATGAGCAAGAATTGTGTATTCAAATTGAGGGAGCATAGGGCATGGGGCACTTGTACTGAGCGTAGCCGAAGTATGGGGCATGAGATGAAGTCTTACTAAACTGGTCTTTTGCCTTTCATGCTGAGGCTGAGACAGAATCTTAGTTTTGTGAATCTTCTAATATTTCTAATAACTGGGTTTCATTTAATTGATTAATTCCCAAAGTTTGCGCTTTTTCTAACTTAGAACCTGCGTCTTCTCCTACCACTAAATAATCGGTTTTCTTGCTGACTGAATCAGTCACTTTACCACCGGCTTTTTGAATCAATGCTTTAGCTTCATCTCGCTTTAAGGTTGGCAGTGTACCCGTAATCACAAAAGTTTTACCCGCAAACTTTTGATTACTATTACCAACTGTTGTTTCCTCAGTGCTAACAAATTGTAACCCTGTAACTTGCAAGCGCTGAATTAAAGTTTGATTTGCACTAATGCGAAACCATTGGTATACAGACTGAGCAATTTCTGCACCAATACCATAAATACCTGCAATATCTGATTGTTTTGCTGTCGCTAATTGGTCTACTGTGGGGTATTTCTGAGTCAGTAATTGGGCATTGACACTACCAACATGACGGATGCCTAAACCATATAATACCCTTGACCAAGGCTGATTTTTTGATTGAGCGATCGCATCTATTAATTTCTCTGCTGACTTTTTGCCCATCCTTTCTAACGCACATAATTGCTCTGCCGTCAAATCATATAAATCTGCCACAGAATGCACCAAATTTTTATCAACAAGTTGATGTGCCAACCTTTCACCTACGCCTTTAATATCCAACGCGTCACGGCTGACCCAATGTTCAATTTCTCCTCTAAGAATAGCTGGACAAGAAGCATTAACACAACGAGTCACTGCTTCATCTGATTCGCGCACCACTAATTGACCACAAACTGGGCAATGGGTAGGCATGATAAAGGGTTGAGTATCTGCCGGACGCAGTTCTATTAATACTTTAGTTACTTCGGGAATGATTTCCCCAGCTTTGCGGACAATTACAGTATCACCAATGCGGATGTCTAATTGAGCAACGCGATCGCTATTATGTAAAGTAGCACGGGAAACTGTTGTTCCTGCTAATTGGACTGGGCGCATTTGTGCTAAAGGTGTCAACGCCCCTGTTCTGCCGACATTGACAGCAATATTTTCGACGCGGGTAGGGGCTTCTTCGGCGGGATATTTTAACGCCACCGCCCAGCGAGGGAATTTTTGGGTAAACCCTAGCTGTTCTTGTAATTTAAAAGAATTTAACTTTACTACTACCCCATCCGTCATATAAGGCAAATTCAGCCGTTCTGTATCCCAATATTGATAATATTCTGCGACTTCGGTTAGAGAAGCACATCGCTTATGATTCGGGTTGACTTGAAAACCCATCTTCTCCAACAACTCCAGCGCTTCCCATTGGGTATTAGCAATACTGGCATCATCCCTACCAGAAATGTGTAGTGTATAGCCAAAAAAATCTAATCGCCGCCGAGCTACAATGCGTGAATCTAATTGTCTGAGTGTACCAGCTGCGGCATTGCGAGGATTAGCAAACAACTGTTCACCTGCTTTTTGCCTTTCCTCATTGATTTGTTTAAATACATCCAATAGGAAAAACGCCTCGCCTCGCACTTCTACCTTTTCCACGTTTTCTAAATCACCTAAATTTAAGCGCAAGGGAATTGAGCGAATTGTCCGCACATTTTGGGTAATATCTTCACCCATGACTCCATCGCCCCTAGTTGCGCCCCTAACTAGAATGCCATTTTCATAGGTTAGAGCGATCGCAGAACCATCAATTTTTAGTTCCGATACATATTCTACAGCGTCTATTGTTGGTACTTGTCGCCGCCAGCGTTGCTCCCAACTTTGCAATTCATCAATATTAAAGGCATTCTCCAGACTGTAAAGGGGGATGTTATGACGTACCGAGGTAAAGTGTATTGCTGGTTTCTCACCCACGCGCTGAGTAGGACTATCTAGTCTAACTAATTCTGGATGCTCAATTTCCATTTGCTGCAATTCCCGATACAGGCGATCGTAAACTGCATCCTCCATAATAGGCGCATCTAAGACATAATATGCATAGCTGGCTTGTTGTAACAACTGGCGTAGTTCTTCTACGTGTTTGACTTCGGACTTTATCTGTGTCATGAAACTTATACAAAATACTTAGTAGTGATTGATATTTTTATTAAAAATTAGGCAATTAATTCCATATTATCTGTAAGTCCAAAACCAACCCTGGTAATATGTCTTCTCCAGATAAACTTGTGGGAGACTCTAATATTTCTTTTGGTTGCCCTTGTCGATAAATTTCCACACAGCGAGTTTTTCTATTAATTAGCCAACCCAATTTTACGCCTGCATTCACATATTCTTGCATTTTGGCTTGCACTTCACTCAAGCTATCTGATGGGGACATTAATTCTAAAACAAAATCTGGGGCAATGGGTGGGAATTTCTCGCGCTGTTCTGGTTTAAGGGCGTTCCACCTCTCTAGTTTGATCCAAGATACATCGGGGGAACGGTCAGAACCGTTAGGAAGTTTAAAACAGGTGGAGGAGTCGAATACCTCTCCAAGTTTTGTTTGACGGTTCCAAAAGACAAAATCTGCAATCATTGATGCATTACGTTTTCCTGTTTCTCCTCCCGTTGGTGGCATGATAATTAGTTCCCCTGACTGATTACGCTCAAATTTGACATCGGGATTGTCCTGACACAGTTGGTAAAACTGGTCGTCGTTAAATTTAACGACATTTTTAAAGTTGATGGTAATTGCGGTCATAGCAGTAAGTCGGCGTGAATAGTTTTACCATATTCTCGTGGTTGAATAACTGTCAAAAACTTTATCTGCACTTATAATTGACACTTTTTCTGTAATTGTTTGTGCAATCAGTAGTCTATCAAACGGATCGCTATGATGTAATGGCAACATAGTGACAGTAACTAAGTGTGCTGTGCTGATTGGCAAAATTTCAATGTCATTTATTGTTACTTGCTGTGGAATAAATTCTTCGTATGTGTGTGGTATGGTAAGTTTACCGATGCTTACCTTGATCGCAATCTCCCAAAGACTGACAATACTTAACAACAAATCATTATCTGATTCCAGCAAACTCTTGGCATTAGTACTCAATTGTGGACTGTCGTTGATGAACCAAAGAAATGTGTGGATATCGATTATAAATTTCATTTCATGTACTCACGAAAATCTTCTAGAGGCTCATCAAAATCAGGTGACATAAAAATTAAACCTCTAGCGCTCCCACTCTGGCGACGTTTTTTAAGTTGATTAATACGTAGTATTTTGAACATAGGTTGATTATTCTGCATGATGATTATTTCATCTTCTTCTAGCGCCGCTTGGAATAAACTTTCTGGGTGATTTGTTGCTTGAGAAATATCAATCTGGCGCATAGCTATTTAACTATTTATGAAGTTACCCACAAGCCTAGCGCAAAGTATAAGTTTGCGATCTCCATCGCACGTAACAAATAACCCCCTGAAAGACCCTGGATTATTGCGATCGCCACCGATACATACTGTCCAATAAAAATCAGCGAATGACCTTAACTTATCGCAAATATGGCGGAAAAATTTCGTGTTCGTTTCGGTGATACAAACCACGGATGGATGCCTGTTAACTTGATTAAGCAAAACGCAACCTAACAATCCCTCCCAAACGTTGGGTTTCCTAACATCAACCCAACTTAGGTAGACATATATTTTTAGCCTTAACTGAACTATATTCAGATATAAAGCTCAACTTTGAATAAGCAGCACAACAGCTTACAAAATTATAAATTTGACATCCTCCCCGACCGTTAACGGTCGGGGATTCTGGAGTAATAAGTAATAAGTAATAAGTAATAAGTAATAAGTAATAAGTAATAAGTTGAAAAAAAGAAATTTTTACTCATTACTCGTTACTCATTACTCATTACTTTAAAGCCGTCCTAGAAGGACGTTCGCGTAGCGTCTCGTAGAGAGGCTTTAGACCCATTTATTTGGTAATCTGTGCGGTGATTTCTAGCGAAGAAAATACCAATACTGACGAGTGACAGGCTACTTCGGCT
>JBBSOP010000027.1:0-18268 GCA_038259655.1 Chroococcales cyanobacterium | reverse complement strand
TAAACGGGCTGCGTACGCTAAAATTATTCAAAAATTGGTGAAGGCTGGTGCAAGTGCTGTGGCATTAGACGTAATTTTTGATACGCCAAGTAGTTATGGTAAAGAAGACGATCGCCAGTTCCAAGCAGTATTAAAAAAATACGGTAGTAAAGTTACATTAGGAGCGCTTTACGAAAATTTTGAGACCCACCAAGGAACATTTATGCAGTTGAGTCCGCCTCAACAGATGTTTCTGACCGGATCAGTATCAATGGGTACAGTTAACTTCCCCTTAGAAGTAGACGGTAAAGTTCACAGATTAGCCAGCGAGTTTTCTAAGTTAGTGGCTGAAGATAATGCCTTATCAGCAAAAATTCCCTCTTTTGATGAAGCAGTGCTAAGAACAGCACAAGTTAATTATCCCCAAACGAAGGGCGATCGCATTAACTTTTGGGGAACTGCGGGTACATTTGATACGATTCCCTTGTGGTATGTACTCGATCGAGAAAATTGGGATACTTATTTGCAACAAGGCAAGATTTTCAAAGACAAGATAGTTTTGATTGGTGCTACAGACAAATTGAGTAATGATTATCATGCAGTAGCTATTAACCAAGACTCTGGACGCATGTCAGGGGTGGAAATTCACGCCAATGCGATCGCCACTTTAATGACAGGTAAAGCCATTAGTCAAGCAATTAACAATTTACCTCTGCGGGGTTTATTTGTACTCATATTAGTTGGTAGTGCAGCATTATTAACTACTAGAAATAAACGAGGTCTCACTAGATTTACTTATAGCATTGTCTTAGCGATGATTTGGGGAGGGTTAAGCTATGGCATTTTTATACATAATCAATTAATTTTTCCAACTACTATACCAATGATGGCGATCGCTCTCAGCGGACTATCTTATCTGGGAACCGAAGTAGCCAGAGAAAAAATGAGAACACGCCAACTAGTAGGCATATTTCAAAAATATAAAACTTCTCCCGTTGTTCAAGAAATTATTAGCCAACAATACGACCTTCAGGACTTGCTCCAGCAAAGAGATTTAGCACTATCAGGAAAAATACTGGCTGGACGCTACAAAATCGTTAAAGTTTTGGGTTCAGGTGGATTTAGCGAAACCTACATTGCCGAAGATACCCAACGTCCTGGGAACCCACAATGCGTTGTCAAGCAACTAAAACCAGCCCATAGTCATTCAAAAGCGTTAGAACTTGCCAGACGTTTATTTCACTCAGAGGCACAAACCCTAGAAAACTTGGGAACACACAACCAAATTCCTCAGCTTTTGGCTTATTTTGAACAAGATGAAGACTTCTATTTAGTGCAAGAATACATACTTGGTCATCCTCTCAACCATGAACTACCATCAGGCAGGGCTTTAGAAGAAATTACAGTTGTTAATATTGTCCGGGATTTATTGCAAACATTAACATTTGTTCATGAGCATGGTGTGATTCACCGGGATATTAAACCGACTAACATCATGCGACGACATTCAGACCGCAAACTTGTATTAATTGACTTTGGTGCTGTCAAAGAAGTCTCCACACCACAACTAGACAATCTAGAGCAAACTCCTTTTACAATTGGCATTGGTACTAAAGGTTATGCACCAAGCGAACAATGTTTTGGACGACCCCAATACAACAGTGACATCTATGCAGTCGGCATGATTGGCATTAAAGCCTTGACTGGTACAGCACCCCATGAGTTAGATAGAGATGCTCATGGAGAGGTGAAATGGCGGGATAAAGCCTTAGTAAGCCGTTTTTTTGCTGATATTCTTAGTCAAATGGTATTGGATGATTTTAAACAACGATATCAAACTGCGTCAGAGCCTTTAGAAGCGCTGAATAAGTTAGTCGATTCTCAAGACACTCATCTTGTGCTAACAGTACTAGAGGAATCGTCAATGCATACATTATCCTTAGAAGATTCCGATACTCCCACCACACCTTGGACAGGAACTAATCCAGAAACAACTATGTAGGGCTTGAAGGGAGTAGAGGGCAGGGAAAAGAAGCAGGGGAGCAGGGAGCAGGGGGAAAAGGAGAAAGATTAAAGATTAGGTACACATCTTTAAATTCAAGGCATTTTCTTAACTCACCTCTGCACCCCGCACCCTGCCCCATTTCCTTTTCTTTATCCCCCTTGCACCCCGCACCCTGCTCCAATTCCTCTTTCCTATGCCCCATGCCCCATGCCCCATGCCCAATGCCCTATGCCCTGTTTACGATAAAAACTCTTCTGCTGTGGTGGGATGAATAGCGATAGTATCATCCAAATCTTCTTTAGTAATTCCCTTGCGAATTGCTACACCCAGACTTTGAATGATATCTGCTGCATGTTCACCTACCATGTGAGCGCCCAAAACTTGCCCGGAAGCGCTATCTACTACTAATTTTATGATGTTTGGCTGCTCCTCTGTAGTTAACGCATACAACAGCGGTTGGAAGTTAGTGCAGTAGCATTGCACAGATTCACCAAACTTTTCCCGCGCTTTCGCCTCAGTCATGCCTACACTAGCCGCTTCTGGACGGGAAAAAACAGCAGAGGGTACATAATCATAATTCAGTTTTTGCGGCTTGTTGCCGAAGACTGTATTTGCAAAAGCAATACCTTCT
Source organism: Chroococcales cyanobacterium (assembly GCA_038259655.1). Taxonomy (GTDB): domain Bacteria; phylum Cyanobacteriota; class Cyanobacteriia; order Cyanobacteriales; family Nostocaceae; genus Halotia. Next base: position 15,653 of record JBBSOP010000027.1, on the reverse strand, counting down.
GCTTTCGCAACTGGGGTTAATTGTACACGGCCGATGCAGTCACCCACAGCAAAAATGTTTTCTTGGCGGGTGCAGTAATATTCATTTACCTTGATTGCACCTTGTTCCCCAAGTTCTACTCCAGCTTTTTCTAAACCGAGATTTTTGGTATTGGGAGTGTAACCTGTGGCAACTAAAATAGTGTCTGCGGTGACAGTTTCTTGAGACTCACCAGTAGTAGTCAATAGCAAACTATCTTCGGATAGTGTGATTTCTTGAACAGTGCTATTGAAAATAAATCTAATTCCTCGTTTGCTTAAACTTTGTTGTACTCCAGAGCGAACGTCATCATCAAACCCTGATAAAATCATTTCATTTGTTTCGATTGCAGTGACATCGCAGCCTAAAGCGTGCATCATGCTGGAAAATTCTGTGCCAATATAACCACCGCCAATAATTACCAAACGCTTCGGTAGATAGGGTAAATGAAACATCTCACGGGATGTAATGGCGTATTCTATCCCTGGAATGTTGGGTTTATTGGGTTTTCCTCCCACTGAAATTAAAACTTTGTCTGCTGTAACTTTTCGACCATCTAAATCTAGAGTGTGAGCATCCACAAAAGTTGCACGTTCCCAAATTAAGTCAATCCCAGCTTTTTGCAACTGCTCACAATAAGAGTAGTTGATGTGTTCTACGTGCTGGTGGACTGACTTCATAAATATTGTCCAATCAAAACGTCGTTGACACTCATTCCATCCATAATTGTGGACTATGCGATCGCGCAAAGCAAAATCAGCCGCATAAACAATCAATTTTTTAGGAACACAACCACGATTTACACAAGTACCACCAATCGCTTCTTGTTCGGCAACTGCAACACGCGCACCATAGCTAGCTGCTTTTTTAGCTGCTGCCAATCCCCCAGGGCCAGCACCAATGACAAACAGGTCGTAATCAAATGTCATAATCATCTGTTCCTTTTTAATTTGGCAAGCAGAGCTATTCTTCCCTTATAGTTATTTTGTCTGCATTTAATCTACTGCCCTTGGGTGGACAAATTTTCTCTTTGTGTCTTGGTGTCTCTGTGCAGGTTTGGGGTTTTCTAGAAGATAGACAAAGCGACAATCAACATTATCTAATTGAGTTGAACTTTCAATATTCCAGGCTTCAATGCAAGCACCAGTCATTTGAACACTGGTAAAATTAGTACCCACAGTTTGAGCCAGAGTTAAATTTGCCCACTCTAAACAAGCTCCTTGGAAGGTTGCTTCAGTAATATTAGCATCTTTGAAATTTGCCTTTGTTAAGTCTGCGCCTATGAGGTTTGCGCCTTTAAGGTTAGCACCAGCATAAGATTTACCTCTTCCATTGCCAGTAACGAGTAAATTAAGAATATCTCTTTTAGCTAAAATTGAGTCACCTACTCTGGCAAAGTCAAGTTTTTTTGTTTCATAAAAACGAGTGCGTGTCAGGGTTGCTTTTCTCAAATTTGTATTTTCGAGGATTGCACCAGTAAAATCAGCATCGGTTAAATCAGCACTACAAAAACTTGTGCCTTCTGTAGCTAAACAAGCAAGAACGCCTGAGCGAATCCAGGTGTCTTTTTCATCTCTAGCCAGAATACCCCATGCAATACAAGCGCTCAGCAGTATGAGGACGAATGCAAAGGCTCTTGTCTCCACGTCGTCTTTTAATGAGGGAATTATATCGGCTAAGACTGTCGGGAAAAAGGTAACGGCAAAAGCTTTTGCTCCCGTGAACGCTCCGGCTGCGGCTACAGCAACAACAATGAGGAAGGATAAAATTCTGACTTCGGTAAAAGAGAAGGCGAAAGATAAGACAAAAAAGGTGATGAATAAAGCAACAAGAATAGCAATAAAAAAAGCAAAGACTATGGCTCCAGGAACGATAACAGCGACAGCAAAACCCAACACTATAGCTATAAGTAATGCTTTTAAACCTGCTATCAACCCTTTACAAATAGTAGTAATACAAAAAACTGTTAGTACAACGAGGCAAACTATCCCAATGATGAGGTTTTGAGTGTTTTTAGAGTTAAAAATTTGTACTACAACTAGAATCATGAATATTGAAAAAAAACTCAATACCGCCGATGCCATCCATGAAATTATAAGCGACCTAATTGCTGAACGTCGCTGTAGTCCTGCTTTAGCACCTGTAAAATCAGCACCTTTAAGAATCGCGTTGGTAAAATTTGCCCCTCTAATATCCGCCTTGCTAAAGTTGACTCCCGTCAGATTTTGACCTTTGAAAGAACGACCTCTTAGATTTTCATCGGCGTAGTCTGGCGGCATAATCGCGTCAGTATGATGTTATTACTGAGATTTTATACAACTTTGCTCTGTAATATTCCAGATTTTGGTGAAATTTCCATCAAAAAGCGTTTAAAATACTTCATCTTCAATGCCACGCCACCATTCACCCAAATTCATTAAGTCTTGGTGTATGTCTGCTAACTCATTAGCGTAAGTGTCTGCTGATATCAATTCTCGGCGTTCTTGTAATTTTTTGAGACGCAATTGCACCAGTAACCAAGGTTTAGCAATGCTATTGGTTGCTTCCATGTATAGTGCTAGTTCTTTGCTATCCATATATTTTATTTTAATTTCACTACCTTTTAAGATACACTAGGCGGCTTACAGCAAAGAAATTAAAGCAGCCACGATAATCACGTGACTGCTGGCAATATCGATGCTTTTGAACTCAACCCTCAACTATCGAGAGTTGAGCGCACTTGTACTGAGTTTAGCCTGAGCGCAGCCGAAGGGCGAAGTCGAAGTAGTCGAAACTCGGTTTACTAGTACTTTATTTTCACGCAAGTCCCTAAGCACTAAAGAGCTTAAAAATCAGGACTAAAGTCCTGACTACGAACTTAATTATGAGGGGCTGCGAGATCCCCGACTTCTTCAAGAAGTAGGGGGATCTAACCACCATTGATTCGTTGTTTTGTTGGGTTGCGCTGTGCTTAACCCAACCTACTCTGACTACTCTGACAAATAACTAAGCTTTAGCGTAGTTTTTAGCAGCAAATTCCCAATTTACTAACTGGTCTAAGAAGTTCTTGATAAACGCCGGACGAGCATTTCTGTGGTCGAGGTAGTAAGCATGTTCCCAAACATCCAATGTTAGGAGTGCCTTTTTACCATGAGCTATGGGGTTTTCTGCATTTGGTGTCTTGATCACCTGTAGCTTACCACCATCATCGATTAACCAAGCCCATCCACTACCAAACTGAGTTGCAGCAGCGGTAGAGAACTCTTCTTTAAATTTGTCGAAGCTACCAAAGTCTTCATCAATCTTGGCTGCAAGTTCACCGGTAGGTTTGCCACCACCGGCTGGCTTCAAAGAATCCCAAAAGAAGGTGTGGTTCCAAACCTGAGCAGCGTTATTAAAGATTCCTGTCTTGGAGGAGTCTTCAAAGGTAGTTTTGATCACCTCTTCTAATGACTTATCAGCCAGTTCTGTACCATCAGTAAGCTTATTTAGGTTATCTACATAAGATTTGTGATGCTTACCATAGTGATATTCAAAAGTCTCGCCTTTCATGCCGTAAGGTTCTAGGGCATTAAAATCAAAGGGTAGGGGGGGCTGTGAAAATGCCATTTTGTGAAATCCTCTCTTTACTGTTTTCCAGTTTAAAGCTGTTGCAAAAACCTAGGAAATGACAGGTTTTGTTGACAGTAGTTTGATATCCAAATTCCAGGATATAAAACTTAACGAGGTCATTCTACTATCAAAGTGAGGATATAAGACAAAATACGCTTTTAAATCATCCCAAAGCATTGGTGACAAGTTCAGTCTTTAGGGGAATAGATTTTATTTACGCTACGCTAGTCAGTTATCAGTTATCAGTGGTCAGTTGTCAGCGATGCACTGAGGTTCGACACTTCGACTTCGCTCACTACATCGCTGCGTGGAAATCGAGATTCAACTACCGCTTGTCGAAGTGTTATCAGGACTTACGCACAGGTAACGGAAAACCTAACCGCAGAGGACGCTGAGGACACAGAGAAATAGGAGTTTCAGAGAGTAATTGCGTAAGTCCTAGTTATTTTCGATCTGGTTTAATACCCCATTCTCTTGTGGATGGTCTTAAACATATCTTCTTGAAAAGTTGCTCCTCTACAGCGCTGCGCGCATCCTGCGGCGGGGTAGAACCCAAGACCGCACTTTTCGCTTTACTACTGACTACTGACTACTGACTACTGACTACTGACTATTAACCACTGACCACTCACCATTATATTTAACCAAAAACTACCAGCAAATCGCAGCGACTACCGTTGAGCTAATTGCTGCTGGTAGCTATTAATAATTTGTGCTGCAATTTCAGCCACGCTTAAGCCATCGGTTTGAACTTCAATTGCATCTGCGGCTTTTTGCAAAGGAGAAACTGTACGAGTACTATCTTTCCAGTCGCGTTCAGCGATATCTCGCTCTAGTTGCTCTAAACTAACTTCGGGTTGACCTTGTTTTTTAAAGTCTTGCTGACGACGACGGGCGCGTTCACTAACAGAGGCGGTTAAAAAGATTTTGACTTCAGCATCGGGGAACACATGAGTACCAATGTCTCTGCCTTCGGCTACTAAACCACCTTTTTTTCCCCAGCTTTGCTGTTGCTTAACTAATGCCTGACGTACAGCACTTTGAGCAGCGATCGCCGATACTTGAGATGTGACTTCAATTGTGCGAATTTCTTGGGTAACATCAATATCATTAACCCAAACTCGCACCGGAGATTGCAGATCAGGACTAGGAGTCAGTTCAATTTGACATTGGTTAGCTAGTTCTGCGATCGCACACTCATCGTCAAGGGCAATATTTTGTTGTAATACTAACCACGTCACAGCACGATACATCGCTCCTGTATCTAGATAAACTAAGCCCAATTCTGCCGCTACTCGACGAGCCACTGTAGATTTTCCGGCTCCAGCTGGCCCATCAATGGCGATGATGGGTTGGCGATCGCGCAAGATGGTATTATCAATCAACCTTGTAGAACCAAGACGAGCTGCGATCGCTACCATTCCTTCTCCCTCAATTTTTTCTAAAGACATCAACGTAGTCGGTTCAACCAATTCAATATATTCCACAAATACAGTATTGATCCTTGCCACTTCTTGCTCTACCACTGCTATTAGCTGGCTCCTGTCACGCACACCTGCCTTGAACGCAACTTCAGCTTGCTGTAAGCCACGATATAACACCGCTGCTTGCTCTTTTTCTTGTGCAGTCAAATATTGATTGCGGGAACTCAAAGCTAGACCTGATACTTCCCGCACTATTGGACAGGTAACAATATCTACTGGCAAATTTAAATCAGCCACCAGCCGTTTAATAATAGCTAGTTGCTGACCATCCTTTTGACCGAAATAAGCTCGGTCAGGCTGCACTAAGTTCAAAAGCTTGGTCACAATCGTAGCCACACCCTGAAAATGGCCTAGCCGAGAACGACCACACAAGCCTGTTATCATAGCAGATGGAGGGATTACTTGTGTAACTTTAGATTCTTGTATACTCTTCGGAGGAATCCCCATTTCTTCCGGATTGGGTGCAAAAATTGCATCCACTCCCGCTTGTTCACAAAGTTGTCTGTCTTGTTTTAAAGTCCGAGGATAGCGTTCGTAATCTTCATTAGGAGCAAATTGCAGGGGATTGACGAAAATACTGACAATCACCGTAGAATTTTCTTGCCGCGCTCTTTTAATCAAACTTAAATGACCTTGATGCAAGCTTCCCATTGTTGGTACTAAGCCGACTGCCGTTTGATACCAGCTAGTTATCTCATCCAGTGCCACACCTTCTGGAAACTTCGGCCTGTTTTTGGAGCCACGTTTATTTAAATAGCAGCGTAAAGCTACAACTGTTGTCAGCAGACGCACAAAATACCCCTAGTTCTTCTTGAGCCTCTCCCCCGTTAGTTTATATCTGAAACAGGAGGAAGAGATAGTTGAACTAGGGGAATTAAGAATTAGGGGCTAGGAAAGAAGCAGGAAAGCAGGGGGCAGGGGGCAGGGAAAAGAGCAGGGAGCAGGGAGCAGGGGGAAAAGGAGAAAGATTAAAGATTAGGTACACATCTTTAAATTCAAGGCATTTTCTTAACTCACCTCTGCACCCCGCACCCTGCCCCAATTCCTCCTTCCCATGCCCTAATTAATAATTTATCGACCCAGAACTTCAATTCGCACGGGTGCTACACCACTGCTGATCATTCCTAAAAGCCGAGCTGCACCAGCAGACAGATCAATAATCCGACCCCGAATGTATGGACCGCGGTCATTGATTCGTACCACGACAGAACGCCCATTGTGGGTATTGGTAACGCGGACTTTTGTGCCAAGGGGCAAGCTGCGATGGGCAGCGGTCATGCCTTCTGGATTAAATCTCTCACCGCTAGCAGTTTGGCTACCAGAACCGTCATAACCGTAATAAGAAGCCATCCCCTTAAAGTTGAGCCGTACTTTTCTGGCAATTTCTTGGGGTAAATCTGGTATGGAAATTGCTGGACGTGCTGGTAAGTCAGCAATTTCCTTAACGGGAGATGCATTACCGATGAGTCGCCGCAAACGATTGGTTGCTTGTAATGCATCTTCTGCTAGATTCTTGGTGGTGCCTGCGAGGCGGGTATTTTCGTTAATTTCCACCAATTCTTGTTTATTGATTTTAATCGCATAGCGATAGCCTAGCTGTTGTTTAGAGGAGCTTTTATTTGGAGCTTGATTAGCAGTAGCTTCGCTCTCTCCCTTCCAACTGACTGTAATCTGATCAGCAGCCACATTTTCACGAACCATCTGGTTGATTTTAGCTGCTATTACCCCAGCTCTTTGCACCGGGTCATCTTGAAGCGAACTAATTTGTTTGCTTGCATCCTTTAAACTGCCAACACTCGCCACCTTTACCGAGTTATCACTAGAAAGGGCGTATTGTTGTACGCCCTTCGCATCTCCAACTACACCAACTTTTTTATTAACACTCGCAACAGGCTTGGAACTCAAAAAGGTGATAACTGGAATATTTTTGATAAACAAGGTTGCCGCCTGACGGCCCCCAATGTTGTGAGAATGGATGTTTGTAATCACAGCATCCGAGGTTGGTTTCCCTGCTGGGGATTGAAACTCACCTACCTTAACTACATCACTAGCTGGTGATTTTTGGGAATCTGAAACACTTTCCTTGGTAGTTTGAGCGCGACCGACTGAGGGCATTCCCAAAACAGTCAGAAACAGGGCGACAATAGTCCACAAATGTCTTTGATTCATGCGTCCGATTTTAAAGCGACTGTAGAACAGCAGTTATTCGGTTCGTAGGATTCCTTTAGCCACTTGTTTGTGAGTGACACATCCTTTACAAGTCGAACTCGTTCTGCTTTCACTTTTTTATTTATTAACTGCAACAGACTAACATGAACCTTTGAGCTTGGGGATCAGGGTTTTAGCGTAGATCTTATTAACTTCATCCACTTCAAATTCTAATTTAAGGGGCGAAACCTTTCTCAAATGAGCATTGTGACTATGTAACGTTTTTTTCGTTTAGCAAAATCTTTCTTATCAAAACTTAATATTTTGGATAGTTTCAATTAGCTGTAACTCTTCTGAGGAAGATTGTATGTTACGCAACATACAAACTTTATAAATATAAACCATAATAATTAAATATATAAAGGAAAAGTTCACTAAAAATGTCTGATTAATTTTAGTTTCCTAAGTCTTAATATTTGATTAAAACTGGGCTATATCAAAACTAATCAATAAATTTATTTTGCAATAAATCAGTATCAATGATATTATTCGGCAGTTTTTATGCGAATTAAATTTAAGTATATATGCTTAAGTGTATCCTGAATTTAGTAACTCAAATAGCAAAAATTAACATCAATAATCAGTAAAAAACTAAGTATATTTGTAGCTATTATTTTTTATACTTGAAGAAAAAATAGTGAAAAAATACTCATCGAAGTGTGTAAAACAACTTAAAAATGTGCTAAAAACAACGTCTCAAATACTTAGTCCAAGTAGTTGATGTTTTTAAAGCAAGCGATCGCACTCATAGACCGATAGGAAACTGAGACCAAGACCCATTTCTACAGTTTCGATTCTAGGGTTAGTCTGCGAATCACATATATATTGTATTTTTTTCCACCTGCGGAATATGGGTTTAAGTCAAATCATTGCCGTCCAAACCTGTCTGAATTTGCATCAAATTCTTGCCCTATGGTTAGAAAAATTGCGGATAGCCGCTGGAAGCATGATCATCCAAATTCCCGTTAATAAAAAATTAATACCTATAAATATTCCCAGCACCCAAGCGGCGCTAAAAGGCCATTGAGCCACAATTAAAATCCCCAGAATAATAGCCATGATGCCGCTAAAGAGTACCCAACCCCAGTTTGGATCTGGACGCACTTGAAATGCCTCAATTACCTCAAATACACCCTCAAAAAAAATGACAATTCCTAAGGCTAAAGAAAGAGAGAGTGCAGCGCCAAAGATGTTGCTAATTAGCATAATCCCAGCAATTATGTATAGAATACTAACCAGCAGCTTTGGCCAGAAGCCTTTTTGTCGCTGCGTTTGAACTGCATGGATAATTCGGACGATACCAGCGATCAATAAATTCCAGGAAAATAGTATTGTGACGGCAATAGTGGCAATGAACGGTTCTGCGATCGCTGCGATCCCTAGCAAAACCATAAAAATCCCTAAAGCGATTGACCATCTTAAGCCTCGCTTCGCTTCACTAATATTTTCAGAGTTCATAACAGTTTAAACAATGCTAACGCATTACATTTTTATTCAAAGAGTTTTATTCAAATTAATAGCTTAATTACTTAAGCTATTTCATATTTCATCTGTATTTATGATGATTTAGCGTCAAATGTTCTCCAACTTTCCTCAAAAATGTACTTGAAGAATTTCAGGGTAAAAAATGGATAGCAGTCTAGGTTTAGATAAAGAGTATATATTACCTAAATTGTTGACTTCCTCATTCCCTAGAGATAAGGTCAGTTCTAGCAACTTGTGATATTTAGTCTTGATTACTCTGTCCATAGAGTGATGAAATGGGAAAATCCAGTTTTAATGAATTGTTCCCTGCTTGCTACCCTTGGAAAAAGACTGTACTAACTTAAAATAGTGAACAGTAAATAGTTATCAAGGCTTATGGTAGGGTACTTTAACCCAAGAATAAACACCTCATTCTTTACTGATAACTGTTAATCTACCAATGAAAAAACCCCGGTGAAACTAACCGAGGTGGGGAGGAAATCCAAATGACAATGAGAGATACCGATACAGAAATCTAAAAGTCTTAGCTAATGCTAAAAGCAACCAAAACTAAAGTAGTGACAATTAAGGTAGCAAACATACTTTGTAAAACGTATTTACGTTGTTCCCAAATTGCAGGGTACTCAGCATAGTAAACCTGGGGTTCGGTTGGGTAGTTGTTGAGAACACCCTCTTCGTTAGTGGTGGTATACATAAAATTATTTTTCCTTGTTTATTAACTTATGTAACTTACTTTAACAGTATTGTTACAAAATGTCAACTAGACTTGACAAGATAACATGGATAATTTATATAAAATCTACTTATAAGAGATGAGGAGTCAAGCGATCGCGCCTCATATCGTGTTTGGTGAAAGACTTATCATTAAGACCATAGGGAGTATGGGGGAAATAGGGTTTTCCGCTTTTTGCACAGATAGGGGAATTATCACTAATTAGGCGAGATCGGATCACGCCTTGGTCTATCTAATCCGTAGTTTAATGATTTTGACCTTGCTCATGAGCGCTATCTACTGTTGCCATACTCTGAGCTAAAGCTTGACGAGCAACTTTTGTCATATACAGATGTTTGCGTAGTTAAAAGATACACGATGGAAAGTATTTAAGAATAATAGAAATGCTCAGTAAGGGTGTAGTCCAAATATTAATCAAACAAAAGTCAATAGACACTTACCTATATAGTCAAAACTCTGTTAATTATGTCCAAGTAATTAATTATAAAGACTTGATTTATAAAAATCCAATTGCCACAATCAATACAAATTAAATAAATAGTAAACCATAAATAGGAAGAAGATTATGAACTATACAGAACTCACTCTAGAACAGCAGTTTAAACTAAAAATTTTAGAAATACATGTTCAGGGCTTAAGTCAACAACAAGCACAAAAGTTATTACTTAAATTTGTGCAAATAGGTATGATTAAAGACAATATAATTAGTAACTACATACATACACAATCAATAAAAATATAACTGATATTGAAATGGCAAAAGTTAGCTCAAACTACCAATAAATCGGACTGAACTTATCATTTAATTCACTTCTATCAAGAAAAAATGCAGTGTATTACTACACTAATACTGAGGCAAAATTCTGTCGCCAGTTTTAGGATCAAATATAAATAATTGATCTAAATCTAGTTGTAGATAAAGGCGATCACCTGGATGCGGATGCACATTTCCACCCACCTGCACATTCAGCACGGTTGTTGATCCAGGTAAACCCACACGAATCAAGGTTTCTCTACCCAAAGGTTCTACCAGCTTGACATCAACTGATAAAATTGCGGCGTTTTGGTCGTTAAGTTCGGAATCGGTGTTGATTGTGATATGTTCTGGACGAATGCCTAAATCAAAACTATATCCTTGACGCAGATGTACCTTCTGTGTAATGTCTGCTGGAATTGCTAATGATTGTCCACTAACATCAAAAGTATGATTGTTATAGATTGCAGGCAGAATATTCATTGGTGGACTACCTAAAAAAGTTGCCACCATTTGATTAGCAGGACGCGCATAAACAGTTTGGGGGTCGCCAATTTGTTGAATACGTCCCCGATTTAGCACTACGATTTGATCAGCCAAGGTCATCGCCTCAACTTGATCGTGGGTAACGTAAATAGTTGTAATACCTAACTGTTGATGTAGCTGTTTCAACTCTGCTCTGGTGTCATCTCGCAATTGGGCATCTAAATTAGATAAAGGTTCATCAAGTAAAAATACTTGTGGTTCACGGGCGATCGCTCGTCCTAATGCTACCCGTTGTTGCTGTCCTCCAGAAAGTTGTTTGGGTTTGCGATCTAAGAGATGTTCCAAAGCTAGCGATCGCGCTACATTCATTACCCTCTCTTGAATAATCTTTTGGTCAATTTTCCGCATTTGCAACCCAAACGCAATGTTTTGGGCTACCGTCATGTGAGGATAAAGAGCGTAGTTCTGGAACACCATCGCTACATCGCGTTGTCTGGCGGGAACATTATTTACTAGGGTATCACCAATAAAAAGTTTGCCAGAAGTGGCACTTTCTAAACCGGCGATCGTTCGTAAAATTGTCGATTTACCGCAACCTGACGGCCCGACTAATACCCAAAATTCACCATCGGGAATTTCAAAGGTAATATCTTCAATCGCCGTAACGTTGTTAAATCTACGTTTAATGTCTTCTAGATGAACTTTTGCCATTGTGGAAGTTATGATTGCAACTTTAGGTGAGGAATTTTATTACCATCCCTAACACCCAGGACTTATAAATTGTACCTAACAGCCTAGACCTCTATCACTGAAATAGAATTTTGCTCGTTTTTACCTAAGTTGCTCTCATCCAGTCAGCATCAGGTTTTGCTGAAAGAACACTTAAATTAGGTGATGGCTTTGAGCTACCATTACTCCCTGAGAAAATGCTGAGAATAAACTAAATTTTCTCAAAGCATAAATTTATGAAAATCACGGCTTAGTTTCAATCAATTCTCAGCCCCAACTGAGATAATTTGGGTGTTCGGGATGACTCAGACATCTAAGAATAACAATAAATAGAGGTCGTTAGTCAGCATTATTCTCTGAGGAGACTGTCAGGGAGTGTTTCCACAATTCAAGCCATATTTGCACAAGTGAATCTTGCCCAGTACTTTTGTCTGGTGAGCAGTAGTAACGCTAAAAGACTCCAGGAAAGTTGCATTGCTATTATCTCAAGTTGTGCTAAAACCGAGGTTGTTTGATCGCCAGGTCGATATAAGCGCGATCGCAGTAGCAAAAGTCTGATGGAGTCCCATATAAAAAGACAACTTCTTTACCCTAAAGTCTTTCTGAATCTGCATCTAACTTAGTTTCCTCTGAATCATCAATACAAAAAAAGAAATATCTAAAGGATAAAAGAAGACTATGAACCGTAAAATACTTTTTTTAATTGCTAGTCTGACCTTAACTGCTAGTGTTACTGCTTGTTCTAGTACCCCTGCAAGCAACAATCAAATTTCTCCTGATGCTTCTCCGGCTATGAGCAAAGATAAAGCTGGCGATGCCATGAGTAACGACAAAATGGGTAAAGATAAAGCCGGCGATGCCATGAGTAACGACAAAATGGGTAAAGATAAAGCCGGTGATGCTATGAGTAACGACAAAATGGGTAAAGATAAAGCCGGTGATGCTATGAGTAACGACAAAATGGGCAAGGATAAAGCCGGTGATGCTATGAAGCAATCACCTACTCCCAGCAAGCCCTAGTGAAACTTTGTAGTAAGCACTTTAACGCTTAGAAAATAAGGACTTAAGTCCTTACTACGAACCTATAAGAAAATATTCATCCCTAGTTTTTATGCCTTGGCGTTTTGACTTCAACAGGAGACATTCTCATGAATCGCAACCTGCTTCAACGCCGTCAGTTACTATATTTGGGGTTAGGGATTGTTGGTATCGGTGCAGCCACAACGGCTTTTCCTAACCTGAAAAAAGTGATTGCGCCTTCTCTCTCTACTACCAATTCTAACACTGGGCAAGCCTCTGAAGCTTTGGCAGTGCAACCTCCAACAGGCAAACATCTACCAGAGTTTCAGGGTATTAGTCAGTGGCTTAATTCTGCTCCTTTGTCAATTGCTGATCTCAAAGGGAGTGTTGTTTTGGTACAGTTTTGGACTTTTGCTTGTATAAACTGTCAACGCACCTTGCCTTATATCACTAAATGGCATCAACAGTATAAGTCACAAGGACTCAAGGTAATTGGCATCCATACACCAGAGTTTGCTTTTGAACGAGATGCAAACAACATCAAAAAAGCCCTAAAACAACACAAAATTACTTATCCAGTTCCGGTTGATAACGAATACAAAACTTGGAACGCCTACGATAATCAGTACTGGCCTCACTTATTTCTTGCTGATCGTCAGGGCTTATTGCGTTATGACCATGTTGGCGAAGGAGCGTATGAAAAAATAGAGCAGACTATCCGCCAGTTATTGGGATAGGAAAAATTTATGACGATTTCTACTCTATCCATAGGTCTGGCTGTAGTGGGTGGAATTTTGAACGTACTTTCCCCCTGTGTTTTACCGATTTTACCTATATTATTGGGGCGATCGCTCCAATCTCATCCTTACGGGCCAGTGGCACTGGTAGCGGGACTAATCGGTGGGTTTGCACTAGCAGGTAGTTTATTAGGGATTACAGCTAGCTGGTTGACAGGTTTTGCTAACTTATTGCGTAATGTGGCGATCGCTATACTTTTATTGTTGGGACTGTTAGCAATTTTTCCTACTTGGAGTTACAAATTTTTTAGCTACATTCCAATTGGCAAGTGGACTAAAAAACCTACACGTATAGGACTCATGGGAGAGTTTTGGTTAGGAACTCAGCTAGGACTGCTGTGGACTCCTTGTGCTGGGCCTGTGTTGGGGGGAATTTTAGTACTAGCAGCAGTCAACCATCAAATTGCAGGTGCATTTGGGCTACTGGTTGCTTATGGAGTTGGAGCCGGATTACCGCTATTGGCGATCGCTTATGGTGGACGCATACTCAGCCAACGATTACTCAAACTCCGCTTCCATAGTGCAGTGTTGCAGCGCTGCGGTGGCGTGATGATTTTAGCAACAGCAATTGCCATTCTTCTGGGTTGGGATGTCCAGGTACAGCTTTGGTTGGCTCCATTCTTTCCTACTCAATCTCTGTAAGACAGCCATGACTTCATCTAAACGTCAAGTTCGTTCATCAAAACCAAGTCAGACTTTTCTGGCAAAAACCTTTCATTGGATCAATATCATTAGCCTGATTTTGATGATTACTAGCGGATTACAAATCTACAACGCTAATCCGGTATTTGGTGGACGTGGAGGTTGGTCTTTTCCCAATTTTCTCTTGTTGGGAGGTTGGTTAGCTGGTGGTAGACACTGGCATTTTGCAGCCATGTGGCTCTTTTCGCTCAACTTACTTTGGTATGGACTTTATATTTTAATCACTCGTCGTTGGCAGCGTCGGTTTGTTGATAGCGGTGACATCAAAGCATTGCAAGTCAGCCAAAATCCCAAACGCAAAAACTACGCGTGGCATAGATTAGTTTACACTGCAATTATTCCAATTTTGTTGCTGGCAATTTTAAGTGGTCTTGCCATGTACAAACCTGCTCAACTATATTGGCTTTCTGGGCTATTTGGTAGCTGGCAGAATTTACGCACTGTTCACTTTATTACTGTTCCTACAGTCATACTGTTTACAATTGCTCATTCCCTACTTGCTCTTAAGGTAGGAAGCATCCGTCTAATCAAGTCTATGTTTGTGTAGAGAACTTATGAGTCTGATTCTTCCCAAGCGCATTTTATCCCGTCGCCGTTTACTGCAATTATCGGGACTTTCGGGTGTGAGTCTGCTTTTAAATGGCTGTGGAACAAGTTTATTATCAAATAGTGTCAGCCAAATTTCTGAGCCTTTAAATCAAAGTCTGCAAGCACTTCTTTTAAGTCAAAAACCTATACCTGAATTTTCTGTTAGTGACATTGAGCCAGACAAATTACTGATTAATACCTTTGACTTCACCCCACAAATTGATCCAGCGCAGTTTAAGTTGACTATTAGCGGTGAAGTGAGTAACCCAATGCAATTAAGCATGGCAGATATTCAAAAACTTCCCTTAACTTCAATGGTAATCCGCCATGTTTGTGTTGAAGGCTGGGCGGCGATCGTTCAATGGGGAGGCATACGACTACAAGATTTAATTGCACTAGTCCAGCCTAAGTCAAGCGTCCGTTACGTTTACTTCAAATCTGCTGATGGCTACTATGAAAGCTGGGATATGGCCTCTGCGATGCATCCCCAAACTCTCATGGCTTATCAAAAGAATGGACAACCACTATCAGCAGATAATGGTGCGCCTATACGTTTAGCATCCCCAATTAAACTCGGCTACAAGCAAAGCAAGTGGGTAACTGAGATTATGTTAGTCAGTAACTTGTTACCTACTAAAGGCTATTGGGAAGATCAAGGATATGAGTGGTTTGCAGGGCTATAGTCTTTTCAGGCTCTCAAAAATATAACCCGCAATCGGCATACTTTTATCATCTGGCTAATAAAATTGGTTCAGTTATTGTTGCCTTTATCCAAATATTCTGGAGTCGCTGGGATTAATTCTCATAACTCCTTCATTCATTAAGATACATTGTGGTTTTGTCTGCGATCGCCCTGTATCGATTACGATTAAAAGTAGGTTATTAAAAATGTAAGTCCTTAGCATATCAGGATTTGCAATATTTTGACCAAAAGTTTTGCTATCAGTGTATAAACATAAAAACTAATCATAAAAAATAACAACATAGATATTTACCACCTGAATCTTTGGAAAAGATATTTATTCAGTTGGTCAAAAGGCTTTTTTGACTCAATATAT
>JBBSOP010000026.1:0-18296 GCA_038259655.1 Chroococcales cyanobacterium | reverse complement strand
TGCCTCCCCTGCCTCCCCTGCTTCCCCTGCCTCCCCTGCCCCGCTGCTTCTTCCCCTGCTCCTTATTCCAGTTCTTGACAGTTGACATTTAGCAGTCAACAGTTAAGAATGAGCAGTCTTTGATCCCCACTTTAGTCAATACTGCGAGTGTAATTATCCCATGAGTTCAGAAATTTCGCGTTCTTAAGGGAATTAATTAAAAATTAAAAAGATAAAATTTTGAAAGGGGAATCGGTGGCAAAAGTAGATTTGCAGTCCCTTGGGCAGTTTAAATCGAAGTTAATTATGCTTCAGTCTTTTTTATCTCGTGCAGCCCTGATTTTGATCTCAAGTGCTTTAGCGGTTTTGGGTGTTGCTTGTAGTCAAGAAAAACAAACTAGTGCGATTCTTCGCAATCAACAGTCTGTAGTTACTGACAATCAGGTAGCACCATCTCCTGTAGAACCAACAACATCACCAGTCATTCCAGAACCAGAAGATCTGCCACCGTCGGTAATGGAACCAAGTTCTTTTGAACTAGGGTTAGATAAAGCTGCGGGGGCGCTAAGTATTAGCCAATCTGCCCAATCCCCAGATGATTGGAATTTAGTGGCGAGTCAGTTCCAAGATGCGATCGCACTAATGAAAAAAGTGCGGCGACGAAGTTCTGAGTTTGCGATCGCCCAAGCTAAAATCTCGGAATATCAGCGCCAAGTGAAGTATGCCCGACGCAAAGCTAATCCTAACCCTCAACCAGTAGCAAAAGCTGATCCCCCGAAAATAATAGTTGCTGTTCCCCAAGCAAAAACTTCACCCCAGATTGCCATACCAGTACCCCCACCTGTACGAGTAAAACTACCACCAACTAGACCCATTTTTTCCTCATCAGAATTACTTCCTGCCGAAAAAGAAGTATTTATTGCCCCGATTAGACGGCGAATTGGGGGAACGCCAATTGTCACAGTGACTTTTAATGGACAGCAACAATTCGACATGATTGTTGATACAGGAGCTAGTGGAACTGTAATCACCCAACAAATGGCCAATACCTTGGGAGTAGTGCCTGTGGGAAAAGCCAAGGCTAACACCGCCAGTTCTAAAGCTGTGGAGTTTCCTGTGGGCTATGTTGATTCAATGGCAGTCGGCGGGGTAATAGTGAATAAAGTACCAGTAGCGATCGCTGGCTTAGAATTAGAAACTGGATTACTAGGACATGACTTTTTTGGCAACTACGATGTCACTATCAAACGTAATGTTGTAGAATTTCGTCCACAGTCGCGATCGGAAATTAATCCTTCAGAAACTGGACTAGCTGCTCCAATTTTGCCCAAGGAGTACCGTTCTGTAGGATCTCCCTAGCGACATTAATACCTTGGGCGTGATCTAACAATGGGATTACACCCGCCACTTGTAGCGCCAAAGAGGCATTTAAAGCGACTGCATCTTGTTGTGCCTGAGTTCCCTTACCTTGTAGCACTGCTTTGAGAATCACCGCATTTTCTTGGACATCTCCACCCCGAAGCGCACCGATGGGAGCAGGTGTTATGTCTAAATCTAAGGGATTCACGCTAGTTACTTGCACTTCACCACCAGATAACACCGCCAAGTCTGTAATATCTCCTAACCCAGCTTCATCAAGTCTTTCTCGTCCATGTAAAACAATCGCTTTTTGCTTGCCTAAATTGTTTAATGCTTGAGCAACGGTTGCCAAAAGTTTGGGAGTAAATAGCCCTACAACCTGCCCAGTGGGATATAACGGATTAACTAATGGTCCAAGTAAATTAAATACCGTTCGGATCTTCAAAGTTCGGCGTAACGAAGCAACTGCCTTTAGCGCTGGATGCCAACCAGGGGCAAATAAGAAAGTGATCCCCACTTCTGGTAGTGCTGCTTGGACTTTTTCACTAGAGGCACTCAAATTTACACCCAAGGCTTCTAAAACATCTGCACTTCCTGTTAGACTTGATGCCGAGCGATTACCATGTTTGGCAACGGATACGCCATAAGCAGCGGCGACAAAAGCAACTGCTGTAGAAATATTAAAGGTTGATGAGCCATCGCCACCAGTGCCACAGGTATCTATTATGGTTTTGAGTTCTGAGTTCTGAGTTCTAAGGGGTGAACATTGTGATTGCAATACCTCAGCCATTCCAGTTAATTCATCCGCAGAAACGCCTCTAAAGTTTAGCGCTGTTAAAATTGCTCCTGATAATTCTGGGGGAACTGTTTCACTTAGCCATCCTTGCATCAATTCAGTGGCTTGAGTGCGCGATAAGGATTGGCCATCGATTAATTGTTGCAGGAGGATGTACCATTCTTGAGCAGGGATTGGCGAGGTTGTCATAGCTCAGGTTGAAGTGTGTTGTGAGTCTGGGAGCTATACTACCGAAAAATGGGAACAAAGCTTAGTTAAATCTCACGCAGAGGCGCAGCGAAAAGTTGTCATAGCGTTAGCAAAGCGGGGCGCTCTTAGCGCACAGCGTTAGCGAGTCTGCGAGCGTCGGAGGGTTTCCCTCCGTAACAAACTTTTCAAGACAGAGACGCAGAGGAAGAGGGGATTAAAAACGTATCGTAAAGTTCATAGCCAGTGAAGGTATTGTAATAAAAGTGATTCCTGGATAAAAAAAAAATTTATATGACCTCAGTTTTTCCTCACAAAAAAGCCAAAGCCTTAAAATCTACTAGCCGTCGCCCTGCTAAAGAACTTTGTAGCGAGTGCGGATTGTGTGACACATACTATATTCATTATGTCAAGGAAGCTTGTGCTTTTATCAATCAGCAAATAGGCGAACTTGAAGAACAAACCCACAGGCGATCGCGCCATCTAGATAATGCCGATGAACTCTACTTTGGTGTTCATCAAGACATGATAGCAGCGCGAAAACAGCAGCCCATAGAAGGCGCACAATGGACGGGTATTGTTAGCAGCATCGCTATTGAAATGCTGAATTGTGGCTTAGTTGAAGGCGTTGTCTGTGTCCAAAATACCAAAGAAGACCGCTTTCAACCCATGCCTGTGATTGCTCGTACCCCAGAAGAAATACTGGCAGCGCGGGTAAATAAACCTACGCTTTCACCTAATCTTTCCGTATTAGAACAGATAGAACAATCGGGGATGAAGCGGCTATTGGTAATTGGTGTTGGTTGCCAAATTCAAGCCCTGCGAGCCGTAGAAAAACAACTTGGTTTAGAAAAGCTATATGTTTTAGGTACGCCTTGTGTAGATAACGTTACCCGTGCTGGGTTGCAAAAATTCTTAGAAACTACCAGTAGATCGCCTGATACAGTCGTACATTACGAATTTATGCAAGACTTCCGGGTTCACTTCAAACATGAGGATGGCTCAACGGAAACCGTGCCTTTCTTTGGTTTGAAGACTAACCAACTGAAAGATGTCTTTGCTCCTTCTTGCATGAGTTGTTTTGATTACGTTAACTCTTTGGCAGATTTGGTTGTTGGCTATATGGGCGCACCCTTCGGCTGGCAGTGGATTGTAGTTAGAAATGATACAGGTAAAGAAATGCTGGACTTGGTGCAAGACCAGTTAGACACTCAGCCTGTGATGTCTCAAGGGAATAGGAAAGAAGCTGTACAGCAAAGTATTCCTGCTTACGACAAAGGTGTGACTCTGCCGATGTGGGCGGCGAAACTTATGGGTGTGGTGATTGAGAGGATTGGGCCGAAGGGTTTGGAGTATGCACGGTTTTCGATTGATTCGCACTTTACTAGGAATTATTTGTATGTGAAGCGGAATCATCCAGAGAAGTTGGAGGGGCATGTGCCGGAGTTTGCTAAGCGGATCGTTGGGCAGTATAAGTTACCGGAAGAGTAGCTCACGCAGAGGCGCAGAGAGTTTTTAGAGATTATTGACTACCCGCGAAATACCGTCTTTGATGAGTGTGACGTTGAAGTTGATTAGTAATCCAACTCGCTTATCAGCAAGGCGTAAGTAGGTTAGTAGTTGCTTTTTGTGTACTGGATGAATAGTTTCCACTGATTTGAGTTCAACAATTACCTTATCTTCGACTATCAAATCAGTGCGAAAGCCTTCTTCTAAAAGTACACCTTCATAGACAACTGGAATCACCACCTGTCTTCTAACCTTTAACTTTCGCCTCCTTAACTCAAAATCCATAACCGTCTCATAAACTGATTCCAGCAAACCCGGCCCCAAAGTCGTGTGAACCTTGTAAGCAGCATCCACAACTACACCCGAAACCTCATTCTCAATCATCTCTCTGCGCCTCCGCGTGACGGACACTTTGCTCAAGTCGGCAAAGCCGCCCATGCAAGTGTCCTCCTCTGCGTGAGACAATCCTAACTCATGTTATTTCTATAACCATCGTTAAGCTTCTCCCACAGCTTCCATCGCTGCCTCCAATGCGATCGCCACATGAGTCCAGTGAGTCCCCCCTTGGCAATAAACTATGTATGGCTCACGCAAAGGCCCATCCGCTGAAAACTCCAAAGTGCTACCCTCAATAAATGTCCCCCCAGCCATGACTACTTGGCTCTCATACCCCGGCATATCATCGGGGATGGGGTCTAAATAAGAACCAACAGGAGAATGCTGTTGTATGGCTTTACAGAAAGCAATTAACTTTTTAGCAGAACCAAGTTTAATCGCCTGAATCACATCCCCACGAGGAGCAAGAGGTGCTGGATTCACCGGATAACCTAGTTTGTCAAAGACATAACCAGTTAGGTAAGTCCCCTTCATTGCTTCCGCCACCATCTGCGGTGCTAAAAATAACCCTTGGAACAACAGACGATTTTGATCAAAGGTAGCACCGCCATAACTACCGATACCAGGAGCAGTCAGGCGACAGGCGGCTGCTTCTACTAAATCAGCCCTACCGGCAACATATCCACCGGCGTTGACGATCGTACCACCAGGATTTTTAATCAATGACCCGGCGATTAAATCAGCACCGACATGGGTAGGTTCTTTGGTTTCGATAAATTCGCCGTAGCAGTTATCTACAAAGCAAACAGTGTTGGGGTTTTGCTGTTTAACTATGTGGATAATTTTTTCTATATCAGCAATTGATAAACTCGGTCGCCAAGAATAACCACAAGAGCGCTGAATTAATACTAAACGCGTGTTATCAAACACGTTAGTACTTAAAGCTTGCCAATCTATCTTTCCGTCCGTGGTTAGCTCTAATTGGCGGTAATTTATGCCAAACTCGATCAGGGAGCCTTGTCCTTGACCCCTTAAACCAATGACTTCTTCGAGCGTATCGTAGGGAGAACCGACCACTGATAATATCTCATCTCCAGGACGGAGTACACCAAATAAAGCACAAGCGATCGCATGAGTTCCTGAAACGAACTGGACTCGTACGGCCGCAGCTTCAGCGCCCATGACTTCGGCAAAGACTTTATCTAAAGTTTCTCGTCCTAAATCATCGTGGCCGTAACCACTGACACCAGCAAAGTGATGTGCGCCTACACGGTAATTACGAAACGCATCTAGAACTCGTTTAAGATTATGCTTGACCTGTGCGTCAATTCCAGAAAAAATTTCTAACAGTACCTGTTCTGCTTGCCGCAGCTGCTCCAAGCTGTTCATTAGTTCCTCTTTCACAAAAAATTATAGATATGCGGATTTTCAAATCGCGCAGATTAGGCTATACAATTCCAATTCGGGTTACTGCATGACTATTGCTACTTCAACTAAACCTCAAATCAACTGGGTTAATACCCTATTTTTCCTTGGTCTCCACATCGGCGCTTTGTTTGCTTTTGTTCCTGGTAACTTTAGCTGGTCAGCAGTTGGTGTGGCTTTGTTGCTTTACTGGATAACTGGCGGTCTAGGTATTACCCTAGGATTTCATCGCCTTGTTACCCATCGCAGTTTTCAAACTCCAAAATGGCTGGAGTATTTCTTAGTTTTTTGCGGGACATTAGCCTGTCAAGGCGGGCCAATTGAGTGGATCGGAACACATCGCATTCATCATGTACATTCTGATACTGACCCTGATCCCCATGATTCCAATAAGGGCTTTTGGTGGAGTCACATGGGTTGGCTGATTTATCATTCTCCCTCTCACGCTGATGTCCCTCGCTTCACCAAAGACCTTGCCGAAGACCCAGTTTATCAGTTTTTACAGAAGTATTTCATTTTGATTCAGGTAGCCCTGGGTTTGTTGTTAATGCTTCTGGGTGGCTGGCCTTTTGTGGTTTGGGGCATCTTCGTTCGGATTGTCTGGGTTTACCACTGTACTTGGTTAGTAAATAGCGCTACCCATAAATTTGGTTATCGCAGTCATGAAACTAGCGATCGCTCTACTAATTGTTGGTGGGTAGCTGTATTAGTTTTTGGCGAAGGCTGGCATAATAATCACCATGCCTTTCAATACTCAGCGCGTCACGGGCTGCAATGGTGGGAAATCGATTTAACTTGGATGACGATTCAATTGCTACAAGTACTCGGTCTGGCTACTAATGTGAAACTTGCAGGCACTAAGCAGTAAGTCAATGGTCGAAAATCAACGGTCAGGAGTTATAACTTTTGACTGTTGACTTTTGACTTTTGGTAAATTTGTTACGGGTGCGCTTGGGTAGGTTAGGTTGCTATAATCCAAAACGCTAATGTTAAGAAACTTTGCGGCAAGTTACTTTTTGAGTGACTTGGTAGTGGAGTTTGTTGTTTTTCAGGTGTTCATGACTACATCAATAATTAACAGCCAGCAGCTAAGTGAAGACCTTAGTGATTCCGACCTGAGGCTTAAAGATATTATCAAAACACTGCCACGGGAATGTTTTCAGCAAAACCGTCGCAAAGCTTGGACTCAAGTGTTGCTCAGTGTTTTTATGGTCGGCTTGGGCTACTATATTCTGGCGATCGCTCCTTGGTTTCTCTTGCCCTTTGCCTGGATTTTTACTGGCACTGCTTTAACAGGTTTTTTTGTCATTGCTCATGATTGTGGTCATCGATCATTCGCCAAACGTCGTTGGGTAAATGATTTGGTGGGGCATATTTTCATGATGCCGTTAATTTACCCTTTTCATAGTTGGCGGATTAAGCATAATTATCACCATACTCATACCAACAAGCTGGATGAGGATAATGCTTGGCATCCAATTAGACCAGAAGTTTTTGAAGGTTGGGATAAAACTCGGCAATTTGCTTTTGAGGGGTTTATGCGTAAACGCCTCTGGTGGGTAGGTTCTATTGGGCATTGGGCTGTTGTGCATTTTGATTGGCGTAACTTCAAAACGAAAGACCAATCAAGCATCAAGCTTTCTGTGACTGTAGTCGTGATTTTTGCCGCGATCGCTTTTCCCCTACTCATTGCTACAACTGGTATTTGGGGATTTGTCAAATTTTGGCTTGTACCCTGGCTGGTCTACCATTTTTGGATGAGTACTTTTACTATTGTTCACCACACTGCCTCAGATGTTCCTTTTGTGGCAGCGAATAAATGGAATGAGGCTCTAGCACAGCTATCCGGTACTATTCATTGCGATTATCCGCGTTGGATAGAAATCTTGTGCCACGATATCAGTGTTCATGTCCCACATCACCTTTCTACTGCGATTCCTTCTTATAATTTGCGGCTAGCGTATAGCAGCATTAAAGAAAATTGGCAGCCTTATCTACATGATGAATGTCAGTTTTCTTGGTCTTTAATGAAGCAAATTGTAGACCAATGTCAACTGTATACAACTGATGTTGGTTATAAGTCTTTCAATGAATATTATACAGGGCGATAATTGAGGATAAAGCGCAAGTATAAAGGATGAAAAAACCCAAGACATAAATTCAAGGGCTTGTATTAATTTTTTTTACTTTTTTTCAAACTTTAGCTTCTAGCCTTGATCCTTTAATATAAATTCTGGCAATTATTCACCTATTAAAATTGTGATATAAATTGCCAGAAATAATCTTCCTTGTGTGTTAGCGAAAGCTATTTCCGCAGGTATCACGATGTGAGGGAGGCTATTTTGCCTCAAACAAAGTCCGATTTCTAACCAAATAACAGAATCCAGTGCAATCAAATACTATTACTTTCGATCATCCTGATGACTATGAACCATCTAAGGATACGACCAAACTGCCTTTTACTCTTCAGGATTTAAAAGCTGCCATACCTGCCGAATGTTTTCAGCCTGATGTGACAAAATCCCTATTTTATTTCTTTCGTGACATCCTGATTATTGGCTTGCTTTATGCAGTTGCTCATCACCTGGATTCTTGGTTTTTCTGGCCTATTTTCTGGTTAATGCAAGGAACAATGTTTTGGGCTTTGTTTGTAGTAGGACATGACTGCGGACACCAATCTTTTTCTAAGCATAAATGGCTTAACGATTTCATTGGACATCTTTCTCACACACCGATACTCGTTCCCTATCACGGCTGGCGTATTAGCCATAGAACCCATCATAAAAATACTGGCAATCTCGATCATGATGAAAGCTGGTATCCAGTCACAGAATCGCAATATAAGGAGATGCCTATAGAACAAAAGATAGGTCGATATTATGTGTTTTTATTGGCTTATCCTGTATATCTGTTTCAGCGTTCTCCTAATAAGACAGGCTCTCATTTTTTACCCAGTAGCCCACTTTTTAAAAAATCAGAAAAATGGGACATCATCACCAGCACTACACTTTGGATTGGAATGGTAGGCTTGTTGGGTTTCCTTACCTATCAATGGGGATGGATGTGGTTGCTGAAATACTACGCAGCTCCCTACATTGTGTTTATTGTTTGGCTAGATTTGGTGACATTTTTACATCATACCGAGCCAGATATTCCTTGGTATCGTGGTGAAGATTGGACTTTCTTGAAAGGTGCTATCTCTAGCATTGACCGTAACTACGGTTTGATCAATCATATTCACCATGATATTGGTACGCATGTTGCCCACCATATATTCCTTAACATCCCTCACTACAATTTGTTGAAGGCAACAGAGGCAATTAAACCCGTGATGGGTGAATACTTCCGCAAATCGGAAGAACCTGTTTGGAAGTCCTTATGGCGCTCATGCTTCAGTTGTCATTTTGTACCAGATACGGGCAGCAAGGTTTACTACACATCCAATAATAAGTTAGCAAAAAGCTAATAAAAACCTAACTTTGTGGTAAAAATACTATGAAGTTATAAATGGATTGTGCCGATATCTGCAACAAAATATTAGGCGTAGTTAAAGATATTTGATGTTGAACTTCGATGTATATCTCACTACGCCTTTTTTGAGAGTTTATCCAGTTTTAAACCAAGTTAAATATTATTCACTTGAGCAGTTTTTATGACACAGACACAGCCAAAAGTAACTTTTACTAAAAACTACGGTTTTAGAAAAGAACTGAATAAACGAGTTGATACTTATTTTCAGTCTAACAACATTCCTACTAGAGATAATCCCACGATGTACCTCAAAACGGTAATTATTTTGGGATGGGTAATTTCTGCTTGGACATTTACTCTTTTCGGCCCGCCGCAAATTTGGATCAAAATAATTAGCTGTGTTGTTTTGGGATTAGGTATTGCTGGCGTTGGTTTTAGTGTAGGACATGATGCCAATCACGGCGGTTATTCTCGTAAGAAATGGGTAAATAATACTATAGGTGTACTCTACGATGTAATTGGTTTATCTAGTTATTTATGGAAATTTAGGCATAATTATTTACATCATACTTTTACCAATATATTAGACCATGATGTGGAAATACATGGTGATGGATTAGTGCGGATGACTCCTTACATGGAGCATAAATGGTATCACTCATTTCAACACATATTCATTTTATTTATATATACAGTCATACCAATTTATTGGTCGATTGCTGATGTTCATCTAATTTTGTTTAAGCGCAAATACCATTCTCATGCAATCCCTACACCTAAACCCCTAGATATGCTCATCTTGCTTGGAGGTAAAGTCCTCTGGCTAGGGCTTTTCTTAGGAATACCGTTAGCAGTAGGTTACACTCCTATTCAAACTCTTGTCGGATTTCTCATCACTTACATGACTTATGGGTTGGTGATTTGCATAGTTTTCATGCTGGCTCATGTTCTAGAAACAGCAGAGTTTATTCAACCAGATGCTGAGACCAATCAAATCGATGACGAATGGGCAGTTTTTCAAATCAGAACAACTGTTGATTTTGCTCCTAAAAATCAGTTTTTAAACTGGTATCTTGGTGGACTGAATTACCAAGTTGTGCATCATTTGTTCCCTCATATTTGCCATATTCATTATCCCAAAATAGCTGAAATATTATCAGAAGTATGTGAGCAATTTGAGGTTCAGTACAATGTTTATCCCACCTTTAGATCAGCATTAGCTTCTAATTTTTCTTGGCTAAAACGGATGGGAGAGCTTAATGCAGATTATCCAGCCGTATCTCTGGTAGAAAATTTACCTCGTTAAGCCAAAAATGCCATCCCTTAAAGGGGTGGCATATTAAACAAAGTCCGTATAAGCAAACTTTTTTGTGAAAGAATTAAAGTTAATATAACTACATAGTGAACTATATCTGAAAAGTTGTATGGCTCTCACCATTAAAGATGTAGAAAGATTACAACAAAAGCTACAAGAAGATGAGCAGGACTACCAAATAGAACTGCAAGAGGGTAATATTTTAGTTATGGGGCCATCGGATATAGAGTCTAGTGAAATTGGAGCTGAGTTAATCAGATTATTAGGTAATTGGATAAAACCCCGTAAGCTTGGGCGGATATTTGACTCAAGTGGTGGGTTTATTATGCCAAATACTGATTTACGCGCTCCTGATGTTTCTTTTGTGGCTGCGAATAGACTTAAACGAACTGTTAGAGATTTTGGTCAGTTAGTACCTGATTTAGTTGTAGAGATAAAATCAAAATCAGATAGAATTACTAAGTTGGAAGATAAAGTCAAGTTATTTTTAGAATTAGGCGCAAGAGTAGGAATCTATAGTAAACACATTATTAAAAACTGGCCGAGAAACTGCTAGATATAAATCTCGTTGTTCTCCAATCTCATTAAGTATTTGTCTATATAAAACATACTGTCCCAAAGCCTGTTCTAAATCTTTAATATCTGATTCACCCACAAAACTCTTGACTTCCACAACTATTTTTTCTGTTCCTTTTTCTGCACTAATTAAACGTTCTGCACCTAAGTCAGCAGATAAACGTTTATTACCTATTTGTAGAGGCAAGGGATCATGGGTAATTGTCCAACCTGCTTTTTGTAAAGCAGGTTTAACTGTATTGTGATAAATATCTCGTCTTGACATACTAAACTAAACGTCAGAATCGGGATTTTTGGATTCAAGGATTAGGCTCATAATTTTGGCAAGTAACAGATTTATCCACTATATTATCTTTACTTGCTGGTAACTTAAAATACCTTAATCACAGAATTATCGCCTGTAATCCTAAAACCGTCCATTTCCCTGAACAATATGTTTAACTGTCGTTAGAGTTTCCAAACTAATAAATCCCCGGCGGTGTCCTTTTTGATTAGACATACCCAAAAATACTGAATCACCCCGCGAGGGATTGCGGGAAAACCGTGGGGAAGTGTTGATGTAGGTAGAAGCGCTGTTAACTCCTAAAGCAAACTGGCGACTTTCCTGGTAAGATTCAGTCACAATGCAGTCAGCATGACCACTACTATGTTGATTAATCCAGGCGATCGCTTCTTCTAAACTATCCACTAATTTAAAAGCTATTGTCTTGGTTAAATAAGCAGTTCCCCATTCGCCTTCTTTGGCTAAATGCAATTGAGGAAACGCCTCTACTAGTTCTGCATCACCTTTGATTTCAAAGCCTTTTTCTTTCAAGCTGTTACACAGAACTGCTAAAGAGGAGGGCATAGCTTGGCGATGAATTAGTACCTTTTCGATGGCATTAACTGGATCTGGTTCGCTTTGATGGCTATCGACAATCATCCAGCGTACCATCTCTAAACTCGCATTGAGCGACCAGTAAAGGTAACAGTTACCCATCGCTGACTTTAAAACTGGGTAGCTTGCTTGCCGCATTACCTGCTGTACCAAACTAGAACGTCCGTAGGGAATCACTAAGCTCAGGTACTGGTCTTGGGTGACTAAATCCCGAATAGAAGCACCATGTTCGGCTGTGATGATTTCTATACAGCCTGGCGGTAGATTAACTTCAGCGATCGCACTTTGTAATACTTCAGCGATTACCGCGTTGGAATGGCTAGCCTCAGCACCCCCTTTGAGAATGATACTGTTACCAGTTTTAATACAAAACCCCGCTGCGATCGCTCCTAAATCAGGAAATGCCTCATAAATAAATCCAATCACTCCCAAAGGCATTAACTGAGTGTAACTTTGGGAGTCTTCTAGTTGATAGTCAGCATTCCTGACTCGTCGCAGTGGATCTGATAGTTCCCCTAACCGGCGTAAAATTTCCACTGTTGCCTCTAGCCGAGTGGGAGTCAATTTTAGCCAATCTAAAATCAACTCTGGCACTGCCATTTCTTTGCTAGCTTCTAGATCCAAAGTGTTGGCTTCTAAAATGTCGTCAAATGAGCGCTCAATCGCCTCTGCCATCGCCAACACAGCACGACTACGGTCTGCTCCCTTTGTGAACCCCAACTTTAGGGAAGCTTGATAAGCGCGTTTAGCGCTAGTAATTGGTTCAGGGCAATCATCTAAAACTTCAAGGGTCATTGAATTAACGTCTGTAGGTAAGCCAGACCATGAGTGCTGGTAGAATAGCCAACAGCACTGCCACCATTGCCCAAGCAATAATGCTGGAACCATTCGCTAATCGTAATGCCAATGGCAACCATATAATCACTAGCACGAAAAGAATGCCCAATGCTATTGGTAGATAACTTTCTCCCAACCGTG
This sequence comes from Chroococcales cyanobacterium, assembly GCA_038259655.1. Classification (GTDB taxonomy): domain Bacteria; phylum Cyanobacteriota; class Cyanobacteriia; order Cyanobacteriales; family Nostocaceae; genus Halotia. Next base: position 5,489 of record JBBSOP010000026.1, on the reverse strand, counting down.
GTTGGACAACATGCCAACTATTTCCCGTCCAGCGCCAAGCTCGCTTATAGGGATAGGTAGTAGAAAGCTGTTCTAGGACATGACCATTATCTTCTACTACAAAGATTTGCTGACAGCGATCGCAACCAAATGCTTCTGTCAGGGTAATGGGAATCAGCTGTCCTCGGCGACGGCAGGGACAGGGATATTCCGTATTGAAGTCGATTTTTTCAGGTTTTTGAGATTGCACAAGCGTTCTAATAACTTGAGCGTGTTTTTACTGGCTGTGAGAATCCATTCCCCTGGAAATGCCTGGGTGGCTTCTGCGTGATCAACTGTTGATCAAAATAGCGGGTCAAGACGAATATTGCCATAATTGCAAACAGAAAATGTATCTAACTAATACTTTCATATTCTTCGCTTCAGGTATAGATACATTTGACCAAAGGCGATCTTTGGCAATCTTGTCTAAGAATTTCCTGGTCTTCATTTGTAACTTCAAAGGTAATATAGTTGCTGTTTTGGGCATTGATTGTGCTTGTATATCTGCTACAACTTTAAGTCTACGTAGCGAGAACTCTGAAAACAACCAGTATTGAACTTTCAACAGTACCCCAGATTTTCCTGTGAGTCACTAGGGACACTATTATTATTTTCTTGTGACCAAACTTTAATCGGGATCACTTCTGTGTCAATTCCTGATAATCATCTTTTAGTGTTGTTGCTAGTTTCGATTCCAGAAGCACAAGCGTTTTTAAAGAGCAAGAATTGTCTCTACATTAGTCCATTTTTCAGACTTTTTCCCTAGATTTATCTAGGCTAGCTCCAGAGCCACAACACATAGTTTGCACTTGATCGTAACCTATCCAACTAGCTACGTTCACGCCTATGTAGTATAACTTTTATTATACGGCGTATTATGCTCGACACCAAATGATTCAACTACACTATCTAACTAAAAATTGTAGTCAAAGCAGCATGAGCATAGAACAGATTAAAATTAAGATTCATATTTTTTAACAAGCGGGTAACGCGATTCGAACGCGCGACATTCACCTTGGCAAGGTGACGCTCTACCACTGAGCTATACCCGCATTTGCTACTTATCTATGATCTCAAATCTATCTCTATTTGTCAACTCTTGCATTTAATTATTTTAGTCAATAGTCCATAATCAATAGTCAAAAAATTTTAGACTACGGACTATTGATTAATTTCAATCGATTTCTTCCGACTTTGCAGTTAAATTACCAACACTAGCACCTTGGAAAGAAGCCGGCAAAGATTGAGGATTATGTGAGTATGGCTCTGCTAGGTTAGAACGCAATTGTCGCATCAGACTAGCCATTTCTAGAGCATTCATGGCGTAATCCCAGCCATGATTGCCTTTAATGCCAGCCCGTTCTAAGGCTTGCTGCATAGTATCTACTGTCAAAATGCCAAAAATGACTGGAACTCCGGTCTGAAAACTAGCGGCCGCAATTCCCTTGGCAGCTTCAGAGGATACTAAATCAAAGTGGGGTGTTTGCCCTCGAATCACTGCACCAAGACAAATTACAGCATCATAACGATGTGAAAGTGCCAATTGGCGAGCTACAATCGGTACTTCAAAACTTCCAGGAACCCAAACATAGTCCACTTGATTACCGTGGGGATTGGGATCTACACCGTGGCGTTTCAAGCAATCTTGACATCCCTCTAGCAGTTTTCCGGTAACAAGGTCATTAAATCGACCAATAACCACTGCAAAACGCAAAGGTTCCGTTTGAGTAAAAGTTCCCTCGAAAACCGCCATGACTGCCTCTGAATCAACTATACTCTTGCCACTATACATTTGTTCTTTAAACGTAGAAGAGCAAGAAAGCACAATTAAGCAAAAAGAACAAGGAAAAATCTATCCATTGAGCTTTTGCTGTATTCTTGGCTTTCCTGCTCTTGTATTCCCTATGCTATTTGCTTGCATTAGGGCGAAGCCGTTGCTTAAACAACAAAAAAGTTTAACAGGCCAACTAAAAACACCAAAGCAATCCAGGCTCCAGAACCAAGCCAGAGCAGCTTTTTAGATTCAACCCAGTTTTGCGGAGTTGCATAAGCAACAGGAACACCAACAACCAGAACAAAAGATAAAGCTACCAGAGCTATCAAAGCAAATTGGAATATTATCGTCATTTTTGTTTCTCCCAAGACAGCAAAATAGTGACATATACTACCTACACTGGCTGTAAGCATTATAGTGTAGGCTTCTCAGTTACTCCCGATAAAAGATTGGAAGTTTTCTGAGCTTTGATTGAGGTTTTCCGTGATGTTCCACGGAAGACACTTTAATTTTTTATTCCTTATTTGTAAGCTAGCAGAAATTGCGTCACTATAGTCATTAGTCATTTGTCAGTTGTCAGTTGTTTGTTTTTACCGCTGACCTTTGACCATTAATAATTATGGATTTAATTCTTTGTCACACAACAGCTGACTTTGACGCACTCGGAGCAGCGGTGGGACTAACGTGTTTACTCCCAGGAAGTAAGATTGTGCTGACTGGTGGCTCTCACCCACCGGTACGAGATTTTTTAGCGTTGCATCGAGATGAGTATCCTTTAATTGAACGACGTTCGGTGAATCCGCAAAAGATTCGTTCTTTGAGAATTGTAGACACACAGCAGCGCGATCGCTTGGGCAAAGCTGCTGAGTGGTTAGATTTACCTCATCTTCAAGAAATCATCGTTTATGACCATCACCTCGGACAAAAACAGGATATTCCAGCTACCCAGTCTTATATTTCCCCAGTCGGAGCCACTACTACTTTAATGGTGGAAAAATTGCAACAACAGCAAATTTCCCTCACTCCTTCCCAAGCAACGGTGATGGCCTTGGGTATTCATGTGGATACTGGCTCGTTAACTTATGATAGCTCTACACCACGGGATGCTCTGGCTTTGGCTTGGCTGATGCAGCAAGGCGCTAGCTTATCGGTAGTTTCGACTTATCGAGATCCTGGGTTATCTCCCCAATTGCAGCAATTATTAACAGAGGCAATCGAAAACTTACAATCTTTTGGCTTGCATGGATATACCATTGCCTGGGTAACTCTCAAAACGAGTGAATTTGTACCGGGTTTATCTAGTCTGGCTTCGCAATTACTTGAGTTAACCGAAATTGATGCTTTACTTTTGGCTAATGAACATCATTTGGGAGAAGATGATTCACGCTTAACTATAATTGGGCGATCGCAAATTCCTGGTGTTAATCTTAACTCATTATTTCAACCCCTCGGTGGTGGCGGTCATTCTCAAGCAACATCAGTCAATTTACGCAAAGTAGATTCCCAGGCAATCTTAAAACAACTACTAGACGGCATCAAAGCCTCAATTCCCCATCCCCTCACAGCGCGGGATTTAATGTCGTCACCCGTCCGCACCATTCGCCCAGAAACCACAATTGCAGAGGCGCAGCGCATTTTACTACGTTATGGACATTCTGGTTTGTCTGTAGTCGATGCCCAAGGGCAATTGGTAGGGGTTATTTCGCGGCGGGATATCGATATTGCTCTGCATCATGGCTTTAGTCACGCGCCAGTCAAAGGCTATATGACAACAAATGTCAAAACGATTACATCAAATACAACACTGCCACAAATTGAGTCGCTAATGGTGACTTATGATATTGGGCGCTTGCCAGTATTAGAAAATGAAAAGTTAATGGGTATTGTTACTCGTACTGATGTGTTGCGAGAATTACATCAAGCAGATGGAAATAAGGGCAGAAAAGCAGCACTTCTCTGCGAGACGCTGCGCGAACGGCTACGCTCATCACAAGTCGGCACAAGTAGCTCAGTGACTGGTGAGCAGGGGAATAAACGAAGAGAAGATAGTATTAATCTGCCTCAATTACAGAATAAACTTGCTCCTCAACTGTGGCAATTACTCACCACTGCATCACAAGCAGCAGAAAAACGGGGTTGGCATCTTTATTTAGTGGGGGGTGCAGTGCGGGACTTGCTGTTAGCTGAATCAGCAGCAAGCACTTTGATGATTACAGATATTGATTTGGTAGTTGATGGTTTTCATCAAGCAGCAGATGTGGGCGCTGGTGTGGAATTAGCCAAAGCACTCCAACAAATTTATGCATCAGCCCGCTTAGAAATCCACGGGGCTTTTCAAACTGCCGCTTTATTGTGGCATAAAGATCCAGAGTTAGACTCTTTATGGGTGGATATTGCCACAGCCAGGACAGAATTTTACCCTTATCCAGCAGCGAATCCAGAAGTTGAAGCGAGTTCCATTCGCCAAGATTTGTATCGTCGAGACTTTACTATCAACGCCCTCGCCTTACGTCTGACTTCTCCTCGTGCTGGTGAATTACTCGATTTCTTTGGTGGTTTACTAGATTTACAAGCTAAGCAAATTCGGGTTTTACACCCCAATAGTTTTATCGAAGATCCTACCCGCATTTATCGCGGTGTGCGTTTTGCTGTACGCTTCGGATTTGAGATTGAACCACAAACAGAAGATTTTATCCGTTATGCCATCAACAGCGGTGTTTACGATCGCACTTCCCAAACAAATAATAAAACTCCAGCGCTACAAACTAGACTCAAAACGGAACTAAAACACATTCTAGAAGCCCCTTACTGGCAACTCGCTTTGCAGCTACTTGACAATTTGGGGGCGTTGCAGTGTATCCATCCTACCCTGAAACTAGATGATTCACTTGTGCGGCAACTGAGTTTACTAGAACGATGTCTGCGGCGATTTGATCCCCAACAAAGTCTCATGCACTGGCAAATGCGACTAGAAGCATTAATTGCCCACTTAGCACCAGAATTTAGGGAGAAAGTAGCAAAAAATCTGCAATTGCCAGAAGATAGCATTCAACGCTTGCAAAATTTGGCTTTAGCCCAAACTGACGTACAAAAATCCCTACCTCAGTGTCAACGTTCTAGTCAGATCATGCAGCTGCTGAAACAGTACGACTTACCAGTGCTGATTTTAATTGCCTTACAAAGCTCACGCCTGATTAGACGGCAAATATGGTGTTATTTCACAGTTTTGGCAAATGTGCAGCCCATTCTCAATGGTAACGACCTCAAGAAATTAGGTTACAAACCCGGCCCACAATATCGGCAAATTTTAGATGATTTGCTTGTTGCTACTGTAGATAGAGTGGTTCAAGACAAAACAGCAGCAAAAGAATTTTTAAGCAAGCATTATCCCAAATAAAGTAGTTTTTTCCTGATTAGTCTTATCGTATTTAACGCTGTATGCGATCGCTTCGGCGTGCTGCCTTTATTTCACGTGAGTTCGATGAACCTCTCCCCAACCCCTCTCCGACGCGGAGACGGGCATAAAGTTTACTAGTTTTGAACGAAATAATCAAGGTTTCAAAGCCTCTCCCACCGTGGGCTACGGTGTACACACAAGTACGCCCAGAGCGAGTTTCCAGCCAAAAAAGGTGTATTCAAACTGCTCAAGACCACGAACCAAAGTAGTAATACCGGGAGGTTTCTGAGACTTGTA
>JBBSOP010000025.1:0-18453 GCA_038259655.1 Chroococcales cyanobacterium | reverse complement strand
CTTTTTTAGTACTTACAGTTAATAATAAATCTGCGTCCTAAGTCAATTATGTCAAAGGTTTTACTAAAGATTTTATGCAATTATTTATACTTTTTAACCTTTGCAGCTAATAATTTAGCATACTAAGTACTTAAGAACCAAAATTAAAAGCTGAAGAACAATTTTTAATTTTTAATTCTTCATTTTTAATTACTTGGCGGGGTGACTTAGCCAAGACCTAAATTATTGAGATGAGTTTCTAGCAGCGAGGCGATCGCCTCTGGACGAACTTTCTTATATTTCTTTTTACCAACCTGTAAAACACAGTTAGGGGCGCTGCTGCAACGTTTTTGGCAGCCTGTTTGTTCAATGGTAACTTTGTCTAACAGACCGCGATCGCTCAAGGTTTTTTCTAATTCTGACAAAAATCCTTTACCACCCCGCTTCACACAACCGGACTTTTGACACACTAGAATCTTGGCTTCAGGTTGAGCTGGCAAATCTTGAATTGGGCAAGTAGCAACTGGTGTAACTCGATAAGCTTTAAATTTAATTTCCCCTGTATGTGGATTTAACTTGCTAATACCACAAACACTAATTGGTTCACCAGGCACTAAAGATAAACCCAGAGGTCGACGCAACTCTTTAGGTAGTTTAATTTGCACATTTCCCGATGGAATTGCCAATTGCAAGTATTTAGATTTTCCAGGTTTATCACCAATAAAACCCAAAAACTGTCCTTCAAGATTCAATTCCGATAAAGTCAAATATTTGTCACCCATTTTTGATTGTAGATTTTGAAAAGTGAACAGTTATGATTTAGAAATTACAGATTATCTCAGGTTTATAAACCAGATATTGTTTGTCTTACGCATACCGCTAAAGCGGAACTCGAAAAGTAGACGCAAATAAGAACGCAAAAATGTGGTTTAAATAAATGAAACCTGCTATAAGAGTTAGGAGTTAAGTATCATAACTCTTAACTCATAATTCTTGTTAGGCGAGACGTTTGGCTTCTACAGTTTGAGGTAAGTTTTCTGGTTTAGGTAACTCACGAAATTCTAATTCCCAGCCATTTGCTAAAGTCAGAATCTTACCTGCATCTGTGTCTGTTTGTTTAACTACTTCTTCTTCTAAGTCTTTTTTAGCAACATAGACAACCAAAGTACCAGCATCATTCATTCGTAGCATTACTTTCATGCGTTTTCTCAACAGATTCTAGTTCTTTTTTCCGACAACCAACGACGAACCCTGTCTCTAAAAAATGTACAGCATAGATATAGGAATTTTGGAGATATGTACCTATACTTGCGATGTAGCCAACATCTCCTTTATTTGCTAATACTGCCCCAACTTCTTGACCGGGAAATGTCCCATCGTTTTTAATTAGTTTGCGAAGTCTGACTTTTTCACCAATTTCAAAAACGGGAGGTAAATCCAGTTCTAATTCATCACGTTGCATGAGAGTACCTCTGTTCTCTGACCAAATTCAATACTTCTTCGGTTGTGAGGCTGCGTTTTTTCTGTACTGACTGTTGGCGTACTGCATCCAAAATAAACTGGGTTTCTTCTGGATTCAGAAAGATACCATGCTGCTCTAACATGTTAGAAACTGAATGCCGACCAGAATGTTTACCCATTACTAAACGTCTTTCCCAGCCTACTTCTTCGGGTGCAAATGGTTCGTAAGTCAGGGGGTTTTGCAGCACGCCATGAGCATGGATTCCCGACTCGTGAGCAAAGGTGTTTTCACCAACAATAGCCTTCCAAGGCGGAACTTTAGAACCTGATGCTGAAGCCACTAGTTGCGACAGTTCCAATAAACGGCGAGTGTCAATACCCAAGTCAATACCATAGATGCGTTTGACTGACATGACTACTTCTTCTAAAGCAGCGTTGCCAGCTCTTTCGCCTAATCCGTTAACTGTAGTACTTACAGAAAAGGCTCCAGCTTTCATCCCAGCCAAGGCATTAGCAGTTGCTAAACCAAAATCATTGTGAGTATGGATTTCTAGGGGAATTGATAAAGCTGCCACCAATCGCTTGACTTTGGCGTAGGTGCTAAATGGGTCAAGAACCCCCACAGTGTCACAGAAACGGAATCGTGATGCACCCCATTCTTGAGCGTGAAGTGCTACATCCAAAAGGAAGCTTTCATCAGCTCTAGAAGAATCTTCGCCACCAACTGCCACCCAAAGACCGCGATCGCTAGCAAAGCTGATACAATCTTTGAGTCTTTGCAAACTTACCCGCCACTGACCATGAAATTTAGCGGCGATTTGGATGCCAGAAACAGGAATAGCAATATGCACTCGCTTAAGACCACAAGCGATGGAAGCCTTAATATCTGAGATCACAGCCCGGTTCCAGCCGAGAAGGTTTGCTTGCAACCCCAAGTCAGCAATTGCAGATATGGCGCGCATTTCTTCTTGTCCCATTGCCGGAATCCCAACTTCTAATTCGGGAACACCAATGGCATCTAAAAACTTAGCGATCGCTAATTTCTCCTCAAAGGTAAAAGCAACACCCGCTGCTTGTTCACCATCACGTAATGTAGTGTCATTAATTAAGATTTCATTCATTTGAAACATCCCTCTGAGGAATTTTTCTTAATATTCTTTATGGATTGTGAGCCGATTTTCACGCAATTTTTGGTATTAGTTAGTGCCTGATACAAATGTTGAATAGTGAATGGTAAATGCTTTAAACTCACACAATTAATAGTTCATCTTCATGATTCTTTAATATTACTCAAATACCAACTTCACATCTGTATGACAGCCAACCAAAAACAGGTATAATTTAGAAATTACTTTTACTCTTGCTAGGTGAAAGTTTTTCTAGTAGGAGATAGCTAAAAAAGCTATTAGCAAGCCCCAAAGAAAATAAAACACAAAATCCGGCAATAAAGCTAGAAATCATTGAAGTATCCTCATATAATTGCAAGTCTTTTTTCGGATGAGATGACAAGCGAGTAGAAGTACTACTAATGTTGATCGTCTAGCCAATCCAAAATTCGTTCTAGCTGTTCTAGATTAACCAGCCCATATTGCCAGAGCAGCATTGACAGTGGGTCATTATCAAACTTACGGTATCGCAGCGCTACAGAAATATCTGCATTTGAAAGAGCGAGTTCGTTATGTAAAAAGTTGATAAACTTGATCTCGCTATTACGAGTCACCATAATTTGGAAGTACACCTTATTGGACTAAGAAAAAATTAACAATTAGAAACTACCAATTTGTTTTGGTAATTTCATTGCTTAATCTCTGAATGTGTCAGGCAAACTAAATCTAGATCATGCTTTGCTTAAAAGAATCAGGATAAATCAGGAAAATGTATTTCCTTTTTTACTTAGCACTCAGCATTATAATTCCAGCAACGTTCTAACCACTCGACTAATTCATGACGATTAGCCAAAAATTGTATCACTGTGCTACGGATTAGAACCGCTTCTAATAAAGTATTTACCTGTACTCGTAAAGAACCATCAGCAGGACAAGAACAAGAAATTTTCAACTCTTGTAAACGGTGGTAGATTCGCCAGCGATCGCTCAATGGTATCTGCAAAATTTGGTCGCCTGAAGTGTTATTTGTCATTTGTTAGTGGTTCGTTGCTACTTACTATTGACTCTTGAGTATTGAGTTTTTGTTCAAGTTGTTCAATGCGCGAAAGCAAAGAACGAATCACAGTTGCTTCTAAATCAGGGAGTTTTCCGTGTTCTAGGGGACAAAGGTTCGTACTTTCTTTGCGGGAGATAATTCGACCGGGAACGCCCACAACCGTCGAATCTGCTGGAACATCGCGCAGAACAATTGAACCTGCACCAATACGAACGCGATCGCCTATTTGCAGATTACCTAAAACTTTCGCACCCGCACCCACCACAACATTCTTACCCAAGGTAGGGTGACGCTTGCCAATATCTTTACCAGTACCGCCAAGGGTAACGCCCTGATAAATCAATGTAAAATCTCCCACGATCGCAGTTTCACCAATCACAACGCCCATACCGTGGTCGATAAACACGCCTTTACCAATCTCTGCACCTGGATGAATTTCAATTCCCGTCAGAAACCGACCCCAATGAGAAATCAGACGCGGAATGAAACTTACTCCCCGTAGGTGCAGCCAGTGGGCGAGACGATGCAAACATAGTGCGTGCAGTCCAGGGTAGCAAAACACCACTTCTAGCCAATTACGGGCTGCTGGATCGCGTTCAAAGATAATCTGAAAATCACTCAATAATGGCTCAAAAATATTGCCAGAGAGTAACTTTTTCAGCAGAGATCTATTTGGAGAATCCGCCGTGATTGCAGTTCGGGAATTTTTGATACTTTTTAAGGACTGTTGCATCGATAGTGTCTGGTTAAAAGAGCCATGTGTTATTTTTATGCTTATATCAGGTGGCTCCCAACTGGACAGTACATCCAATGTCGATTGGATTTATTGGATTGATTAAGGTTGTACTCACACACCCCAAACCATGATTTAAGGGAAATTTAAAATTTATCTGGGGGTAGGGGTGCTAGTGTTTCACAACAGGGGTACTAGTATTTTTAGGGTCAGGGGTTAAGAATTTATGTACTCACTTTAAAGAACTTTGCCTATAAGACTTGTAGCGATTTAGGCAAGATATTTTGCGATATATTAAGTTGTACTCAGCTGTTTACAAATGTGCAGTAGAAGAGATAACCAACTAGATATCTGTATCTTCGGTTACGATTACTATTTTATAATTTTGCAAATTAAAAAACAGGTTTCTTTATTTTGTTTTAGGGTTTGTTGTCTGTATGTGTATATACGTTTGAAAATATAGTTATAGTTTAGAGCCAATTGAGAGCATCCCATTTTAGCGAATATACTGATTATTGAGATAATCTAAGACAATACCCAAGCCGTCCGTGGAAAACATAATTATTGAAAAAAAAGCACGTCTGTAAAGCTGCCTGAAAGTACTGGCGACGTTGCTATGACACTAAATCATTAATCAAAATACCTAATTCATCTCATTTAAGTTTACGAGTTGAAAGGGCTGATTATTGTAGAAAAATAATTGTTATTGGATATTAGATTAGGCTGATGTATTAATGTTTACTTATTTTCTATAAAACTAGTAAATATTAATACTTTAAACAATCATTTATCAACGTTGTGATTAAATTTAAAAATCCATGTAGTTTTGGTAAATTTTTGGTAAACATGATTTTTTCAACATCAAGTGTTTGTTATTTATGTATGTGTACTACTAAAACTTGATTATTAAGTTCAAATCAACTTTTAACTTTAGATAGACAACCTTCCAGTTGGCACAAATATATTTTGATAGTCTTTGTTAGCTTCAGCAGGGATTATCCTGTAAAAAGTGTTAAGTAGGTAGGCACAATTAAACCGAACTACATAAACTTATGTAAAGCACCAGAAACGCTTTGAATATAAGCTTTTAAGCGATTTACATTTCCTAATGTAGTGGTGTTTTTTAACGCCCACTTACTTACTTACGACTAGATTTTTTCATGATTGCTTTTATTAAATACTAATTAATACCAGTATTTGCCGGATATAAAAGTAATTAAAATTTTAGGAATTGTATGCAAAATCAAGTAATACAGCAACTTAACAAACTTTACAAAGAACTTATCCACCAAGTCAAAAAACTATCCGATAATCAATATTTACGGAAATTAAAAAGCGCCAATTTTTTACTTCTTGCTTTTGCGATCGCAGCAGTAATTATTTCCGTTGAAATGACCACAGATTGGACTGTTAAGGGAGTACCTGCAAACACTTACAAAACATCTTGGATAGGTAATACTTTTGGTGGTGGCAAAAAGTGGGTACAAAATAATATTGAGACAATGTACGTTGCTGAAAATGGCACAGTCTATACCAATAGTTTCTGGGATGAAGGCGGAGCAGAAGCGGGAATATATAAAGATGGCAATGTTATTGGGGCTTTAAATGATACTCACGGCTGGAGCCGTGGCGGTGGTAAAGCTATAACAGCTAATAGTAAATATGTTTACATGGCTATGGTTCAGGGGGCTGTTGGCAAAATCAATCAAGATTATCCCCCAGATAACACTACTTGGTATTGTGTCAGACGCTATGACTTGTCTGGAAAACCTGCACCTTTTGACAAAGGACGTGGCTGGGATCAAAGTATGTTGATTGTCAGTAATCAAAGTGAAGTTACTGGATTAGCCACAACGGGGAACGAGTTATATGTGAGTGATGCTGCTACCAACCGGATTCGCGTCTACAATACCGACACAATGAAGGAAGTACGCGATTTTAGCGTTACCAATCCAGGTGCGCTCGCAATTGACAAACCAGGTAATCTATGGATTATTCAAAGCAAAAATGAGAAGAATCCTGCCCAAATTGTCCATTATTCCTCAACAGGCAAGCAATTACCCCAAAAAATTACCGATGTAGTTGAACCAACTGCGATCGCTGTAGATAAACAAGGTAGGCTTTTACTGACAGAAAATGGCCTGCGTCAGCAAGTGCTAATTTACAATATCAAAGATCAGCCCGTGCAGACTGGGACTTTTGGTAGCAAAGGCGGTATTTATGCAGGAGTTCCTGGCGAAGTCCAAAATTTGAAACTGTACGGACTTACCGGAGTAGGTGCAGATGCCGCAGGTAATATTTATGTAAATAGTAACGGTTTCAACAAATCAGGTACAGATTTACGCAAGTTCTCACCTTCAGGAAAACAACTATGGCAATTGCTGGGATTGTTGTTTGTTGATAATGCTGATGCAGATCCCAAAACTGATGGAGTAGACGTATTCACCAAACAAGAACATTACTTGATGGACTACAGTAAGTCTGCTGGTAAGCAATGGACTTACAAAGGCTACACATTAAACGCCTTTAAATATCCTCAAGATCCCCGCTTACATACATCCCCAGATGCAACCTTTGTTCGCCGCATCAAAGGTCAACCCTTTTTGTTCCTCACGGATATGTACAGCAGCTTTTTGCAAATTTATCGTTTTAATCCAGCTAAAGACGGCAAAATTGCGATTCCTGCGGGGATGTTTGTGGGTACTAATGGTGGAGACAAAAAATCAATCGCGGGAACTTGGCCACCCCATCAGCCAGAAAAAGGAGAGTGGATTTGGCGCGATAAAAACGGTAATGGTGCATTCGACAAAGGTGAATATGACAACAGCGAAGATTATCCTTACTTAGGGGGATGGTGGGTAGATAGTCAAGGAGACATCTGGAAAACCTTGCGAACTGAAGATGGTATTCGCCGCTATCCTTTACAGGGACTAGATCCCAAGGGCAACCCCATCTATACTTATAGTTCCATGCAAAAGCAAAAGACTCCCAGCATCTTTACCGATTTGCGCCGAATTGAGTATTTTCCCCAAACAGATACTATGTACTTGTCAGGCTTCACAAAAGATCATCCAGCAGTTGGGGATGATACCAAAGTCGTAGGTTCTGAGATTGCCCGTTTTGATAATTGGAGTAAAGGCGATCGCACCCCCCGTTGGCGGATTGTAGTTCCTTACGACACCACTGGCAAGCGCGAAGTAGCTACCGCAGCTATGAGTGTGGCGGGTGACTATGTATTTGCTGTAACCGTTAAAACCGCAGAAGTATATGTCTACGATGCCAAAACAGGAACTGCTGCAAAAAAGTTGAAACCCGGTTCTGAAGTTGCAGGTGAAAGCGGCTGGATTGATATACCCCACGGTATCCGTGCTTTTCGCCGTTCCAATGGTGAACACTTAGTATTTGTTGAAGAAGACTGGAAAGCAAAAGTGATTATGTATCACCTAAAAAAATAAAAAGCTAAAACCACCTATTTTTCTTTGTGTCTTAGTGTCTTAGTGGTTAAAAAATCCAAAATTCGGGATAACTTATCTTAATGACCCTCAAAACCTCTCTGCAACAACTCCAAAAATTATTTCCTTATACTTGGCTAGAAAAAATCCAATATATCCATTCCAACTTATTATTTCGATGGATTGTACGTAGTGATAATAAATCATTAGCATTTAGCCAAAAATCAGCAATGGTATTTTCTCCCCATCAAGATGATGAAACATTTGGCTGCGGTGGGATGATTGCTCACAAACGCGAACAGGGAATACAAGTAGTAGTGGTATTCCTCACAGACGGACAAGGTTCAGGAGGTTCTAATTTAGACTCTCCAGCTCAAATAGTCCACATTCGCAAACAAGAAGCATTGACAGCATTAAAAATTTTGGGAGTAAAACCATCAGAAATTTACTTTTTAGAAAAGACAGATGGGAAATTACAAAATTTAAATGCCCAAGAAAAACTCCAGACAATAGAACAAGTAACTGAACTAATTAAATATTATCAGCCAGAGGAAGTTTATGTACCTCATAAAAAAGACTGTCATCAAGATCATGAAGCTACTTATGAATTAGTCAAAACAGCAATTACCCAAACCGGGATTACAGTTGATCTGCTACAATACCCGATCTGGCTATTTTGGAGAGCGCCGCTATTTATCTTACTCAAATTACAGGATATAGCAGCAGCTAACTCGTTTTCTATTACATTGGTTCAGGAAAAGAAAAATCAAGCGATCGCCTCATATTCTTCTCAAATTTCTAGTCTCCCTCCTGGCTTTGTCAAGCGATTTTTAGGTTCACACGAAATCTTTTTTAAAACTGAACATTAATCGCTAATTATTTTGATAATTAATATTCCCAGGGCTATATTTACTTTTCATGAGAATTTATTATAGTTGCTTTGCATACATAAAAATATGCAACCAATTTAATACATGGGTCAATCTAAAATTTAATAATGCTATGGAGGAAATTAAATGAAAATATTACATATTACAAATCATGTACAACAAATTGGCAATGGGATTGTCAATGTAGCAGTAGATTTAGCCTGTTTACAAGCAAAAGATAATCATGATGTTGCTGTAGCCTCTGCTGGCGGACAATACGAAGCATTATTAACACATCATGGTGTCAAACATTTCCAACTAAATCAGTCAAGAGAACCGCTAAATATTATCAAAGCTGCTTGGCGTTATCGAGATATTGTGCAAGCATTTCAGCCTGATATTGTTCATGCACACATGATGACAGGAGTTATATTAGCAAGGTTTTTTAAAAGCAGCTGTGAATATAATTTAGTTTCTACAGTACATAATGAGTTTCAACATAGTGCAGTACTAATGGGATTAGCAGATAAAGTCATAGCAGTCAGTCATGCAGTAGCCGATTCGATGGTGCGGCGTGGTATACCCAAAAAAAAGCTGCGAGTAGTTGCTAACGGTACTTTAGGCAGTCCTAGACATCGTAATATCAAAGAATACCAACCGCTATCCCTACAACGCCCAGCAATTACTACTGTAGCGGGTATGTATTCCCGTAAAGGAATTGCTGAGTTAATTGAAGCTTTTATTAAAATTGCTACAAACTTTCCCCAAGCGCATTTATATTTAGTAGGAGACGGGCCTGATCGCTCAACATTTGAGGCAATGGTACAAAATACACCTTTGAGGAAACGCATTCATTTTGAAGGTTTCCAACCAGAGCCGCAACGTTATATGCTAGCAACCGACATCTTTGTTCTCGCTTCACACTGCGAATCTTTTGGTCTAGTGCTGACTGAGGCGCGGGAAGCAGGTTGTGCAATTATTGCCAGCGATGTAGATGGCATACCTGAAACTTTGGATAATCGGCAAGCTGGTCTTTTAGTATCACCTAAAGATAGTCAGGATTTGGCAACTACTTTAACACAATTGCTTAGAAATCCCAAAGAGTTACATTATTGGAAAACCCGCGCTAAACAAAACCTAGAACGTTTCAGCGCTGTACGGGTTCATGAGGAAACACTCGCTGTATACCGTGAACTCTTCAGTGACTATCATGTCCTCAGAACAGTTGAGACTAGAAAATTCTTAGTTACCAAATAAATTTATCCGAAGATTTTCCGGTTTTTACACAGATGCGGTAATTATCACCAACAGGACTTAGGCAAAGTTATAAAAAACGTAGACGCTCAAGCGGCTACTCTTACGAGTTCTCCAAAGGAGTACCCGCAGGGTAGAACACTTACTCCTGCAAAGAAGCAAGCTACGCGCAGCGTCTGACAGAGAAGTTAAGAGAGTTTTTGTGTAAGTCCTAACTAAATTAGGCTGACTAATTAAATAGTCAGAAAAAAAACTATCAGGACAATGCTGAGTGCAAAAGCAAACAAAAGGGCATATTCAAATCGGCGACTCAAATATCCCACAGCAGCAATTAAGCCGACAGCAAGAATCACAACGCCTACATATTGTTCTCGTTGCAACCTTTTGGCAATTAAAGGATCTTGGGGAGTCTCTCTAGAAGCCGGAACTTCTTTAATTGTACCAGGCGATCGCTGGGATACTAAAAATTTTGAAGTTGGTAAACTCATAAAATAACCAATAAGCTATAAAAATGCTTTATGAGAGTCAGAATATACCAGATAAGTGATACCGCAGCAATTATGAAGTTGTTCTACGATACTATTCATGAGATAAATATTCGTGACTATACAAAAGAACAAGTTGATGCTTGGTCCCCAGCAAATATGAATACTGAGGCTTGGATTAGCAGCTTAAAAAGTAAATTTACTTATGTGGCAGAGGAAGGTGAGCATATTATTGGTTTTGGTGAACTAGAGGATAATGGTCATATTGATCGCTTCTATTGTCATAAAGATTTTCAAGGAAAAGGTGTAGGTACAAAAATTCTTGCAGCTATTGAATTAAAAGCAAGATCTTTAGGAATTAAAAAACTCGTTACAGAAGCAAGTATTACAGCAAAGCCATTTTTTATAAGTAAAAAATTTATTGTTATGAGAGAACAAAAAGTAGAACGTAGAGGACAAATATTGATAAACTTTGTTATGGAAAAAACTTTTTAGACTTAGTGAATGTTTATTGTTGGGATAAGGCAGGAGGCAGGAGGCAGAAGGGAAGAGGGTTTTAGGTCACTTTACCTTTATTAACATAGTTTGGTTTTTTCCAGATAGTTTTACTTAGTATAGTTCCTGTTTATTCAGATAGTATCACAACCCCAAGCTACGATAGTAAGCACTTTGAGCATAGATGGCAGAATGCTAGATTGTGGCCTCATTATCGGCTTGTCGGCTGTTGCCGCGAATACTCAAATCCTATTACAAGCGTAGCTGTTTTTCAAAGCGTCACTTAGTAATCAATAAAAAAAGAGTGGGAGGAGGCATACCAATCGCCTCTAATCTCCCACTCTGGCATTTGCCGCTGTAGAGTTCAGGAATATGTATGAACATTGCCCGTTATTTAGGGGGGCTAATGTGTATGTTACCGACAACGCCCATACACATTAATTATTCCCGTTGCGACAAATGTCAAGTCTAAATTATTAATGTTTTTTGTTCACAAAAAAACTTTCAGATAATCCCTAATTAAAGTATTTTGCTATTTTGGTAACAATATCCTTGAAGTTGTTTGTCTTCTACAAGATAACTTAGGTAATCTCACTATAGTTGCCAAATTGGCAGGTTTTTAAGTTTTCTCATGACTCATTGATAAGCTTTGAAAAGCTGTTAATTTACAAAAAACTAATAAGGGTACGGGATGACCGTACCCTTACAATTGTCTGTTATATAAAAACTTTTGCGTTACCCTGATATTAAGAACTACGTAAAATTGCAGACAAAGAATTCTGTTTGCGAATATCCATTAAGTCTGCTAGAGATTCTTTGCTTTTTTTATCCAGTGGGTGTCTGTGTTCTGGTGGTAGAACCGTTACTAAAGGTTTTGTTTTTGGCATTGAAACAATAGGCTTTAGTGGTTGTGTAGGCACAAAAACTGGCGGAGTACTGAGAGTCTTTGGTTCCCAATTTTGGTGAGGTTTGGGTGTCAAAGGTTCAGGATAGCGGTTGATACGTTTTCGGCTTTTGCGGCGTGGCTGTGTTGGACGGTTAAGTAGTCGCAAAACAATAAAACAACCACTCCCACAACTGAGGGCGATCGCAGCCACCATCCATAAAGGTGTAGGATTGCTCTGCGAGGGTGTTTTAATTGGTCTTTCAACCACAGCGGAGATTTCTTCTGGTTCTATCTGTTCTGCACCTCCAACATGACCCAGGCTGTACAAAGCCAAGGCAGTACTTCCTATAAACATTGTTAATAACCCAGTTAACAATAGCCAAGGATGATGTGTAACTAGATAGATAACAATATTTGACGAACTGTTTGTTAGTCTCGACTTAGTGTTTGTCCATTTTGGCCTTGCCTCTGTTACTTGGATTAGCTCATCCTGTACGCTCTGACTATTTTCCATGATCACTTTCAGATTTGTACCCCTCTAGTCCCTGATTGTACTGGAGGAGGGAGCTATGAGGTATCCGTAGTCAAATTTCGGATTTAAGTAGCTTTTTTGTGACACTTATGCTACTAAATCCGATTTTTTTGGCATAATCAATGCTGTCAGCAAATTTTTAGTGCGTTGCTAGATCATTAATTGGGCTATTGCTTCAGTTCGCTAACAGGATGCCTTTCCATAGCTAGTTGAATTAAGCGATTTACTAATTCCGAAAAAGATATTCCACTATAAGCCCAAAGTTGGGGATACATACTGGTAGCTGTAAAGCCAGGTAGAGTGTTGATTTCGTTAATCAATACTTCCCCTGTGGCTTCCACGTAGAAAAAGTCTACTCTTGCCAACCCCGCAGCATCAACAGCTGCAAATGCTTGCAATGCCATCTCCTGAATTTGACAGCCGACAGCATCTGGTAACTGAGCAGGAATCAGTAAATCTGCTTTACCTTGAGTATATTTAGTTTCATAATCATAAAAATCACTATTAAAAGAAATCTCACCAACGACAGAGGCTTGGGTTTGATCATTACCTAAAACGGCACACTCTACTTCTCTGGCGACTACTCCCGCTTCTACAATTAATCTTCTGTCATAACTAGCAGCATTATCTAAGGCATTTTCTAATTCTTGTCTTGATCGCACTTTGGCAATACCTACAGATGAACCGAGATTAGCAGGTTTAACAAAACAGGGATAACCTAATGTTGCCTCAATTTGATCACACAACTTAGGAAATACACAAGGATTTGACCAAACTTGCGCTCTAGTTAAAGTCTGATATTTCACCTGTGGCAATCCCGCTTGGGCAAAAGCCATTTTCATGGCAATCTTATCCATACCCATTGCCGAACCTAAAACCCCAGAACCAACAAAGGGAACTTGCATTAAAGTGAGTAAACCTTGAATTGTTCCATCCTCACCATTGGGGCCATGCAGAACAGGAAACCAAACATCGACTTCTGCAACTTGAGAAGGCGATTGCCAACGCTTCAATAAAGCTTGGGTTTTGGGGTTAGAATCTAGTTGATCTTGTGTTTCCAAGTAAGGAATACCAGACTCTAAAACTTTTTGGGGTATTTCTCCTGCTAACCAACATCCATCTTTTTGGATGTAAAAAGGCCAGATTTCGTACTTATTAGCATTTTGCTCTGCACTCAAAGCAAGTGCGATCGCTCGTGCTGAGCTTATCGAAACTTCATGCTCTCCAGAACGACCGCCAAACAACAACCCCACCCGTAGCTTAGACATCTTTAGTACCTGTATACTCCTAAAGCAGATAGCGTATCACAACCTGCTGAAGTTGCTATATTTTTACCTGAACTCAATGATTTTAGGTAGTATAAGAGACATAGAAAGAAAATAGTAGACTATCAAAAATCCTGTAAAGATGCCTGGATGTTACAAAAGCAATATAAGCAGAATATAAAACCCGGCTGGTCTTTGGATGAGCGAGATCCAAAGTTTATTCAATCTCTAATGCCCCTAATGGGCTTTTTCTATCACTACTATTTTCGAGTTCAAACGAGTGGTTGGCATCATATCCCACCCCAGGAAAAAGTTTTATTTGTTGGCTCCCATAATGGAGGACTAGCAGCTCCTGATATGGTGATGATGATGTACGACTGGTTCCGAACATTTGGTGTTGAACGACCCATCTATGGTCTAATGCATCCCAAAGCTTGGCTAGTTAGTCCGCAATTAGCACAATCTGCTGCTAAGGCTGGAGCCATCATGGCTCATCCTAAAATGGCTTACACCGCTTTACGCTCTGGAGCTAGCGTTTTGGTATATCCAGGTGGCGCAGAAGATGTCTTCCGACCGCATTCTTTACGGAACAAAATCTATTTTGCCGGACGACAAGGATTTATCAAGCTAGCTCTACGGGAAAATGTGCCGATTATACCTGTGATTTCTCATGGAGCCCACGATACGCTGTTTGTGCTAGCTGATTTCTACAAGATTGTGCAACAGTTACACGAGTGGGGAATGCCTTGGTTATTTGGCATTGACCCGGAAGTTTTTCCTGTTTATTTAGGGCTACCTTGGGGGTTAGCACTTGGCCCGTTACCTAACATTCCATTGCCCGTATCTATGCAGACACGAGTTTGTCCACCAATTGTATTTGAACGCTACGGT
The DNA here is from genome assembly GCA_038259655.1 of Chroococcales cyanobacterium. Taxonomy (GTDB): domain Bacteria; phylum Cyanobacteriota; class Cyanobacteriia; order Cyanobacteriales; family Nostocaceae; genus Halotia. The sequence continues at coordinate 3,988 of JBBSOP010000025.1, read as the reverse complement.
AAAGAAGCAGCTAGCGATCGCCACTATGTTGCAGAATGTTATGAACTGGTTGTTAATCTTATGCAGCAGGAGTTAGACTGCTTAGCTAAGCTGTGAGAAATAGTTAATATCGTTCACGCCATTAGGCTTGCCACGCCTAATGACGTGGCAAAGCTATCAAAAACTCAAGACATCTCTGATTGTCAGGTAATCCCTATCAGCCCAGAAATTCACTTTATTCACTTGAGTTTTGAATCTTCTCTTGCTGAAGTTTCTGGGTGTTGTGTTTGCTTGTGCTAAGACAGGGGGAACATGAATATTGAAACCCCATGAAACAGCAGAAAAATCAATTCAGCCATCTCACTGCAATAGACAGAACTTATCTCTCATCCCCTGCCCAATTTTTATTAAATCAAAACCTGCTTCAAGGCAAAATCTTAGATTTTGGTTGTGGTTTTGGTCACGATGTGAAATTACTACGCCAAAAAGGTTTTGATATTACAGGCTATGATCCTTATTATTTTCCTCAATATCCTGATGAAAAATTTGATACAATAATTTGTTTTTATGTTTTAAATGTTTTATTTTCTGAAGAACAGACTAATGTACTGATGGAAGTATCGCATTTATTAAAACCAGGAGGTAAAGCTTATTATGCCGTGAGAAGGGATATTAACAAAGAAGGTTTTAGAGAGCATTATGTTCATAAAAAGCCGACATATCAATGTAATGTTAAACTTCCATTTCATTCAATTTATTTAGATAAAAATCGAGAATTATACCAGTATATTCATTATAATTATCAACACAATTCAACTAATTATTGTATATTTTGTAATCCCCATAAAAATCTAAATTTACTAACAGAATCAGCAACCGCTTATGCCATATTTGATGGCTATCCTATAAGTAAAGGACACGTCTTAGTTATTCCTAAACATCATGTTAGCAATTATTTTGAACTGCCTTTTAAAGAACAATCTGCTTGCTGGCTGATGGTTAACAAAGTACAAGAAATTCTCAACACACAATTCACACCTGACGGCTTTAATGTCGGAATGAATATTAATCGAGAAGCAGGTCAAAATATTATGCATAGTAGTATTCATATCATCCCTCGTTACAAAGGCGATGCGATGGGTGTTAAAAGTGGTATTAGAACCGTTATTCCTAAAAAGAAATAACTTTGCTAGATTCCCAGGTTATCACTCAGAATAATAGAACAACTAGAATAAACTTATGACTTGGAATTTTCCCTTATGAGCGTCACCATTCCTAATGACATCATCCGAGCCTCAAATATGACCGAGGATGAACTCAAATTAGAAATTGCCATCTTGCTTTATCAACAAGGTAAAATTAGCAGTGGCAAAGTCCGAGCTTGGACAAGAATCACAGTAATTAAATTCCAGCATGAACTGGCAAAGCGTGGTTTACATATCAACTATGATGTTGAAGACTTCCAATCTGATGTGCTAACACTGCAATCTATGGGCTTGTTGTGATTATAGTTAGCGATACATCACCGATCACAAACTTAGCAGCTATTGGTTAATTAGATTTACTACGCCAGTTGTACAGTAGCGTTATCATTCCTCAAGCCGTTTATAACGAAATGGTAGGTGTAGATCAGATTGTTCCTGGCGCAGTAGAAGTACAACAGCTATCTTGGATTCAAGCAATACCTGTTATTAATTTTCAACAAGTTACAGAAATTCAGCAACAATACAACAATATTGATTTAGGAGAAGCCGAAGCAATTATTTTATCCCTAGAACTCAACGCTGACTTGCTATTAATGGATGAACGTCGAGGACGAGCAATCGCTGCCATTTATAGACGAAATGTAACAGGTCTTTTAGGAGTCTTGCTACAAGCTAAGAAGCAAGGGGTAATTCCAACTATTAAACCATTGATCGATCAGTTAATTGCTGCTGCTGACTTTCGTCTTAGCCAACAGTTATATGCTATCGTCTTGCAATCTGCTGATGAAGATTAAGACGTTGATATCACAAACGTCAACTACTTGCAACAGCGATCGCAATCTTACCAACTGCACGTTCACTTTCGCTATAAGCATGAGCCGCAGCTAGTTCTTGTAAAGGATAAGTGCGGTCAATTACAGTCCGAATTTTCCCCGCCTCAATCAATTCCTTGAGATAAATCAAGTCTTGAGTATTAGGCTGTTCAAAGAGAAACTTTGCTTTTCTACCAGGAATAAATGCCGTTAAGACACTCTGCACCAAAACTTCCGGGGTAGGCAAGGTTGTGATATAAATTCCGTTGGGTTTGAGGACGCGTTTGCAATTAGAAAGCGATCGCTTGCCCACGGCATCGAAGATAATGTCATATTGCGCCGTATCTTCGGTAAAATCTTGCTGGGTGTAATCAATTACGCGGTCTGCTCCCAAAGATTTGACAAAATCCAAGTTTTTGGTGCTGCAAACCCCAGTCACTTCTGTTTCTAAAGCTTTGGCAATTTGTACTGCAAAAATGCCTACACCACCAGATGCACCATTAATTAAGACAGTTTGTCCTGATTGGATATTACCTTGATCTCGCAGAGCTTGTAGAGCTGTCAGCCCAGCTAAGGGGATAGTAGCTGCTTCCTCATGAGTCAAATTTGTCGGTTTGAACGCCACTATTTTTTCTGGGACGGCTGCAAATTCGGCATAAGATCCTCCGGGGAACATCGTACTACCATAAACGGCATCTCCTGGACTAAATTGCGTGACACCAGCACCAATTGCCATCACTTCTCCAGATATATCAAACCCCAAAATTTTAGGGAATTTATTGCCGGTAATCAACTTCAACGCTCCCTGGCGAGTTTTCCAATCAATGGGATTAATGCTAGTGGCGTGAATTTTCACAAGTAATTGATTAGATTGAACCTGTGGTTGCTCTATATCTTCATACTGCAACACTTCAGGAGACCCATAGCGGTGGATAACTGCTGCTTTCATCACATTTTTCTCCTGCTACCCTGTTTTGTTGTTATGACTACAGTGTAGCGGCCATGAGAGTTTACAATGAGCAGTTACAATTAAAGTATATTGCGATCGCAGAGCATTCTTTAGAGTCGCGTTTTGTTAGCCAGAAACCAGCAAAATCAAAGGTAAAAGTAGAAAAATTCAAGTTAAAAATTAAATCTTTTGAAAAAAGTTCCCATCCATTCAGCTATTTTCAAGAGCTTGTATGACTTACTAGATAAGAATTAAAGACGTAATTTTATATCTTGAGTAAGCAAAAATTAAAAAAAGATAAACTGCATTTTTATCTCGAAAAAAATGATATGTTGGATACAGAATTGAATTTCGCACGTATCTGGAGTAGCACGACGTAGCTTGCTCCAGTTTTCCACCCCAAATCCCCAAGATTTTATTGATTTTGTTTGGATTTGAGGATTGTTTGAGTACACATTAGGATACCCCAAAACCCGTTCAAATAAGGCTAAAGTCCTTACAGTTACTGGGTTACGGCTGAGTACAAAGAAATCCTGAACCCCTCTCCATAAATACTCGAACCCTAACCAAAAAACACTAGAACCCCTACCCGAAAAAAACTTTTTTAATTCTTGTAAAGCCCTAACAACTGGGGTTTCAATATTTGAGTACAAACGTAATAAATCCAATAAATTCTATCCCAGATAGACCTACCGCTTCATTTAGGGACGACTGATATAACTTTTATATCGCCAATCACTCAACGCTCCGACACAAACAAGAAGCGAAGAGTGAGTGGAGGGATGAGATAGCACCTTGCCTCTGTAAATAGAAGTCGCGGCTGTACGCACCAACTCCACCCAAAGAACCAAACGTTGACACACACCAGCCGAACCTCCAGGATTTATAGCTTGCCCAACTCTGTAAAAAGTCGCCTTAATCAAGCGCCTAACTACCTTTATTTGGTAGACCGTTGCGGGCAGTGCGACAGACGCGACTTCAATTGCTAGGCAAGATAGTAGCCACAACATCTCCCACAGTGGCAGCCCAGTCCACCGACCTTT
>JBBSOP010000024.1:0-18701 GCA_038259655.1 Chroococcales cyanobacterium | reverse complement strand
TTTTGCCATTTCATAGTGCAAAAATGGGGGTGTGGCCATACTAACTGCTTGTACTTCTGGTAATGCAAGAATATCTGCAATATTGTTATATGCATGGGGGATATGATGAGAATCGGCAACTGCTTTAGCCTTATGAATATCTCGATGATAAACTGCAACTACTTCAGTGCGATGATGCGCTTGGAATCCGGGAATATGGACTTTTTGACCAAATCCAGTGCCAACAACGGCAACACCAATTTTATTTTGATTCATCATATTTTTCCCTATTCTACACCCAATCTTTAATAAATTTACCGCAAAATCCGCATAGTGAAAGGATAGCGGTAATGTTGTCCTTTATATGCTTTAATGGCGGCAAAAGTTATTACAAATGCTTGCCCTAATATTAAGATTACAATTAACCACATCCACACAAATAATAAACCATTTAAAACTGTATTAACTTCATTTATTTCACCATGACTAGTGACTGCAATACCGCAACTAGCTAATACTAATAATAAAGATATAATGATTGCAATTAAAATATATAAAGTCAGTGAAATTTGAAAATTCAAACATTCTTTGCCTTGAAAATCAATCCAGGGATATTGTGATTTTTTGCATCGCCAAATCATCAACGGTGCGAGGATATTCAACGGCAAATACAACGGAATGCCTAGAAACACCACAATAAATAATAACACCCACGCCAACAAAGCCGAGATATGACACAACATCGCCCATATCCGCATTTGCTGTTTGTGTTTTTTGATCATGGCTGTTTATTTTTAAATGGATTTAAGGAATGATTCCTTAACCACACTATCGGTAAACTCAGCCAAATAAAAGCTCAAAATCTGAGAATTTCTCGATCATAATTTTCTGGCAGTGGTTCTATTTCCCAGACTATGCCCTCTCCTGCTTCTAAAGCAACTTCTATGTAAAGTTCTTCTACGGCAGTGGTAGCGATATCTTCGTTGTTGGGGAAAGGCTGTAAATCTTCGGTCAGGAGTCTTAGTTTAAAACCACCAGGAATTGCTGCGCCTACAGTAGTGTTACGCAACTCAAAGCGCCAATATGGTGCGTCCGGTTGGCCTTGGGGTGTAATTAGCAGTTCATATAATTGACCTGCGATCGCTAACTGGCGTGATAAAATAACTCCTGGTTGTCTTTCTTCTACACTCCGAGATCCAGCAGCACTTAATTCTAAATTCAAGCGTCCCCAACCGATAGCTTCCGCAACCTGAGAAATACCATTTTGTAACCATTGCAGAACTGACCGCTGTTCTGGTAATCCCAAACGTTGTTCATATAAATTTTGTCGCCAACCGCCATGTTCAATTAATCCCCCCCATAATTCCCAAGGGATAGCTAAACGCGGGGTAATCATTTCTGGCTTTCCCAGGCGACCAATTAAGTTTTGCGCTTGTGTTTGTGATAAAGTTGGTAGCGGCGTAATGTTGCTGCGTGTAGGTTCATGGAGGCAAATTTGTCTCGCCACCATTAGCACACTGGGATCGGCAATCATATCAATAGCATCTACAGCATAAGTGCGATCGCTGGCATCATAATTACCTTTAATTTTAAGTTGTTCGTGGGTACAGTAGCCCCAAACCCTGACATAACCTTCATCTGGATCTACTTGCACACCCAAGTAATAATCACCAGCCCAACTAGGAATATCTACCCATTCTTGTGGGACTCGCAATTCACTTAAATCAAATGTCTCGCTGGGAACCAAAATAAATCGAGTTACGTCTAAGGTGACTGCGGTTCCACTCACCAATTCCCAAAAGCTGGGTAAAGCAGTGGTATTGGGCCAAACCTTGGCTTGAGGAGTAAAATCCTCTTGCAGCCACGGCAAAACAGCACTCAGGCAAAGTTGATTTAGGTAAGCTTGATAACCAGAACTTGGATGAGAAAAAGCTTGAGAATGAAGATGTGCAGTAGGGGGGATTTCTAAAATCAAATCCGTGGAAGCAAAACTTAATATATTGGTGTCAGGGGTCATAGTGGTTACTCCAGGGAACTTTTTGGTATATGTTGGGGCAACCAGGGAAAGGTTCTATTCCCCGGCACAACGGATGTGAAAATCTGTTTTAGCATAAGTTCAGTGAGGAGATACACCGTAGTAATTATGCAGCCATTCCTCCATCACATTACTCATACTGGTAAGTAGGTCTGATGTAACCGCAATATGCAGAGTCTCTTGACTCCAACTAGCCAAAGACCGCAGCAAAGTTTCTCTGGCTTTGGTAAGTCGCCGGGAAACTGTGTACTGCTTCATGTCTAATTGTTTGGCAATTGTATCTTGATTTAACTGTTGAGCGTAGTACAGTTGCAAAATCTGTTGTACTTGCAGTTCTAATTGAGCGATCGCCTTGACTAAAAGCTTGTTAATATCAGCTTGCTGAGAGGTTCGAGTTTGTTCTTCTTCTTGGGTAACAAGTTCATGAATTAGCGATTGTTGTTCTTTCCCTGGGATATTATCTAGTAACTCCCATGAATCATCACCACCTTTGGATACATTTAATGAATCTGGGGTGGGGTAAAGATATTGGCGTGCAGCTTTAGCAATACTTAGTAGCCATTTTTCTACAATTTGTGTATTGACTTGTTGGCTACTTTGTGAGTTGTAAGCTTGAGCGATCGCTTCCCAAGTTTGACGATCTGGCCTGGAAAGTTGCCGAGAATTACTGGCTTTTGTGGGTACATACAGAGTTTTGAAACAATTCCAAGCCAGAACATAAGTAGTTATAGTTTCTGAAGATAAACCCGCATTTTCTAAAGACTCTTGCAAACGCTTTTGAGAGATTTTTCGCAACAGACCCCAATCTGTGCAGATATCAACTCCGTGGCGTTGGCGCAAAGTTTCTCGAATCGCACTACCAAAAATAATGCCAGCATAGTTTTTGAGAGTACTGCCTTGTTCGGGATTAAAACCTTTGAGGACTCTATCAACTTGGGCGATCGCTATCTGAAAACAGTCTGATAACTTGTACTGTGTACTGACAAAAGTTGCGGCTGTTTTTTGAGATGTCCAATAACAGGGTTCTTGTAAATAAGCTATCAAATGTTGTTTAGCCAAAAGTTTAGTTTCAGAAACTTGCCATAATTTATACCAATATAAAGCCCAAAAAATTTCTGAAGTTTCTTTTGGTGTATGACAAAGACAACTTTTGATACTGCGATGCAAGCTTGATTCTATCGCCCAATGACTGAAGCGATCGCCATCAAACTGCACAAAAGTCGAAAAAATTTCAATAATGTTTTGCCGAGGTTGCATAAAAAATTTTAAACCTACCTATAGGAAAAGTGAAGGCATGATTGAACGCCTGCACAAACTTTACTACAAGGAAGGAAAGCTATGTTTCGGTTAACACTGAAATCTTTAACACTTGGCGGGATGGTAGCCATTTCTACTACAACTAGTGTTTTTGCCCAAGTACCTGTACTAGAAAACTTGCAATTAGTGCAAGCACCTAGCTTTAGTTGTGGTCGCTATCTTCGCACATATATAGTAAAGCCTTTGGATAACCGTAAAGGTTCTGGTATCCGCTGCGTCAAATTTAGTGAAGGTAAACCAGGAACTACAGTTCCCAGACTAGCATGGTATGGCGAAGGTAAATGGGGCAATGCAACCTATCGCCACGTTGGACAAGCTATTTACAGAAATTCTAACCTTGTCGGCTTCGCTTCTGATATTTATGGCAATGGGGAAAATACCAACAATAACTTCCCAGGTAATCTGCAAGTGCAAGTCCTCGGTTCAACCATTCGTGTGACTGGTGCATGGAATGAAGAATGGCAATTAGTCAAAGCCACAAACTACAATCCTTTACCCAGACCAAGTACTTGTGGCGGATATTTTGATCAATATAAAGTTTCTGACCTTGCAGGAAGTCGCCGAGGTTCTGGCTTGCGTTGTGTTCTCCGCGTCGGACCAGATAACACAACTTGGTTTGGTAATGGTAACTGGGGAGGTTCCACTTACTCTCACATTGGCACTCGTTCTTTTAATGGTCACGGTGCTGCTGATATTTGTGGCGCTGGCTTTGGCCCTATTTGTAATACTTTTGGTTGGGGTTCTTTAAAACTCAATCCTGTTCCTGGTGGTTTTAATGTCACAGGTGCTTGGAGTGAAAAGTGGCGCTAATTGTGAACTGCAAAACATGCAGATATTTAATTCAGAGTTCTATCTACCAAATATTTCATTAAAGACTGTATCAAGCCAAAAAATAATTACTATTAATGGAGTGTTAATAAAATGTTGAAAAGTTCTTTAACTCTTGCTGCTAGTGCAATTTTATCTGCCGCTTTAGTCAGTCCTGCTTTAGCTGCACCTGCCGATTTTGTTGGTACTTGGGTAAATAAAGATGCCAGTACTCGCGGTGTGACTCGCTTGGTTATTACTTCAGCAGGTAGTAATAAACTAAACATTCGAGTGTTTGGTCAATGTCATCCTACTGATTGTGATTGGGGAACTAAACCATTAGTTACTTATGGTGTCAATGTTCAAGATACTAACTATAGTTATGCTACAGCCAATTATAATAAGGGATTTGCCAATTCTTTCTTGACTTTCAATCATGCAGGTCAACAAGTAATGTTGCAAGGTTACACTCAGTTTTTAGATAATAGTGGTCGGCAAAATTACTATTCCCGCGAGTACTTTCAACGACAAACTAAAGTGAGAGTTCCTGTGGATATTCGTCAATTACCTGCTACTCAATTTAGATAATAAACAATCACGCCTACAACAGGCGTGGTCTTTGGGTATGGGGGAATGGCACTAAGAAAAGCTGAAACCTCGTCAGGGCAGGGTGTGGGAGGTGTGGGAGGTGTGGGAGGATGGGGAAGAAATATTTCCCCCTCTCTTTCCACACTCCCTTCTCTCCCCACACTCCCCACACTCCCCACACTCCCCACACTCAAAAAGCCAGTTATATCAAAGCTTTGCGATTAACTTAGTGCCATTCGGGTATGGGGAAGAGTTCCCTATGCCCCAATACGGTTTAATTAAGAAAAAAAGTAGGTTGGGTTGACGTTAGGAAACCCAACATTCCGAGGGATTTGTTGGGTTGCGCTTTGCTTAACCCAACCTACATTATTTTTAGCCAATCTTTGGAGATTAATAATGACCAGAAAACAAATCCTAAGACAGCTAAACCAGCTATGCCATCAGTCCAGATTAAAAGGTGCATCTTTGTTGAGAACTGTGATAAATTCCCATAAAAGTAATGTCCTGGGCTAGCTAAACCTGTCAATGAATAGATAAACAAACAGCCATAAGCAAGCCAAAATTTTTGATATTTGTATAACCAATACCCAATAATTCCTATGACTGTAAGAATAAGCCATGATTGATAAATTGAAGCGGCAGTAATCCATTTTGGTTGGGGATACTGCTCAATAAAAAAGTAATTATCGGTAAAGTGAATACCTGTAGAAATGATACTGGCAATTAGCAAAATTTTTAGCAATCCCTGACCCTTGGCTTCAAGTCTCATCATCAGGTATCCTCAAATTGAATAGTCTGTGAATTAGTCTAACGTCACGATCGCCAATTTTTCCGGATCAGCCAAAATCCAACTGAATAGATAATGTATATTGCATCTTTGTACTAAACTTATGGAATTGCCCCAACGCGTATCAATTCGTTACAAAGACACACCCTACAACACTAATGAGATACGCTTAAAAACTTTCCGACTAGCGCTACAAATATGGGAAGAACAAACTAAACCTAGAAAAACAGAGCTTTATGCATTTATATCAACTTGCATAAAACAGGTAGATCGTCAAGATCGTTTTATGTTTTCTCTGCTATTCGTAGAATTAACAGACCTGATCCGTAATTCTACACTTGATAGGGGAATGAGAGAAGTATTGATTAAAACAGCTTTTAATGAGTTTGGTTACGCTTTAACAGACTTTGAAGATAGTAACAAAAAAGAGTAGTATCGTTTGTATTGCTAAAAAACTCTGTATTAGAGTGTAATAAAAGTTACTGAACAATTGTTACTTGCAATTTAAAAATGCGATCGCTTGCTTACGAGCTACTTTGTTCATCTCTGTTATAACCGTTTTTGTCGCGCTTGATACTTTCTTCTAGAGCTTGAATTTGTTCACGACGAGCTTCTAATTCCAGAGAGCGACGCGCCAAATCTTGATTTTGCAACGTCAGCGATTGTCGCCACTGTTCGGCTCGTTCTGCTTCTTGTTGTAAGAAATCTGGAGTAATACCAGTGCTGAGATAAGCTTGGATCAAATGTAAAACCCAGTTAGTAGCTTCTTCTAGCCTAATAATGTCACCTGTGGGGGAAAGCTCAACTAAAACTAGCAATTTTTCGCTCATAATATTTCCCTTCCCCAGCAAAATGAAAGCTTCTTCCGGGATAATTGCCCAGACTTGATCAATTTCTTGACGCGCTAACAAGCGCAGTTGGTACTGATCTAAAAATTCATTTCTATGTACCTGGGCTAGATATAGCATGATATTTGCTTGGCTCCAACTTTAAATTTAAAATAAAAAAACGCTTTGTGATAATTACAGCTTTGTTTGCGTCTACCCTTGGGGAACGCCTGACGGCTAATGCGTCTGTGGGTGAGGTAAAAATAAAGTTTATTCTAGAAACGTTGTCTAAATTGAGTAGAAGTAATGGGAATTGATAATTTTCCCATTATCTATCTATTGCAGCTATGCCTACAACAAGGCTTGAAGGCGATCGCGTAAAATTTCTACTTGTTTTTCAACTTCGGTTAAAGCATCTCGCGCTCCTTGTACTACATCTGCTCTAGCTTTATCCACGAAATTAGAATTACTTAACCTTGCACTAAGAGAATTAACTTCTGCTTCCGCTTTATTGAGGCTTTTTTCTAACTTGGCACGCAGTGTGGCAATATCCACAACATCACCAGTCAAAGGAATTACTACTTGTACTGTACCAATTACACCAGCAATTTCTTTTTGTGGTGCTTGTGGTGATTCTTTCTGAGGTAAGTTCTGGTCAAGAATTGGCAGTAATAATCGGTTCCACAACTTTTGTCTAGCCTGAGCATTGAGAAAGTTTTGGGCAATAAACCAAGTAGCATAAGCCAAGCCAACCATTTCTAAGAAAGTTCCTAAAATAGGAACACCATTCATGGCATTCCCAACCGCTAAACCTATCCTGCCAAAAACAATTGCCGCGATGGTTAAAGCAATTACCTTCAAACCTCTTTGGGGCTTTTTCGCAGTCGCTGTTTGGCTATTTTGCTTATCAGCAATAGTTAAAGTTTCCACTTTCGCCAAATCTTGAATGTAAGACTGTCCAGCAGCCAAAATTTGCCTTTCTTGGGCATTTTCACTTTGCAAATTCGCAGTTACTTTTGCTCCTGGTTTGATATCAGCTTCCGCGCGTAAATTCCGAATTGTGCGGATAGTGCCAATTAGTAATTCAAACTCTTCCTCCAAAGCTGGAGCAATCAAGTCATGATCAACTTGAGGATAAAGTTGTAAAGCTAAAGTTTGTTTTGAATCTGCTGGTTGTTGGGTGAGAGTCTGCCAAATTTCCTCAGTAATGTGGGGCATAAAAGGATGCAATAGTTTTAAAATCCCTTCTAGTACATAAGCAAGGATTTGTTGAGCAACTCGCCGGGAGGAAGCATCTGCACCAGGCTGGAGACGGGATTTTGCCAGTTCAATATACCAATCGCAGAAATCACCCCAGATAAATTCATATAGCCCTTTGGCTGCTTCACCTAAACCGTAATTGTCGATGTAACTGGTAGTTTGTTTGACAACTTGATGATAGCGAGAAAGAATCCAGCGATCGCTAATTTCTGTAGGAATTGGTTTATCTAATTGTTGCGGTGTCTGTTCATCCAAATTCATCATCACAAACCGAGCCGCATTCCACAACTTGTTAGCAAAGTTACGGGATGCTTCTACCGATGCCGATTCATCCTTCTTGCGATCGTACTCTAATCGGATATTTTGGCCAGCACCGACAACCTCCTTGACCATTGTGTAGCGTAGGGCATCAGTACCATATTTGCTAACTAATAATAATGGGTCAATTCCATTACCTTTAGTTTTAGACATCTTTTGACCATTTTCATCCAGCACCAACCCGTGGATGTAAACATCTTTAAACGGCATTTGGCCAGTCAAATGACCAGCCATCATCGTCATTCTGGCAACCCAGAAAAAGATGATGTCAAAACCTGTAACTAAGGTACTCGTAGGGTAATAAGTAGCTAAATCCTGGGTTTGTTCTGGCCAGCCTAAAGTCGAAAACGGCCAAAGTCCAGAAGAAAACCAAGTATCCAATACATCTGGGTCTTGTTCTAACTGGACATTTTCACCAAATTGTGATTTAGCTTTTTCCCAAGCTGCATCTGCTGATTTGGCAACCACAAACGGCGTGTTATCGGTAATTTGCCCATTCGTTTCACTGACAGCATACCAAGCCGGGATTTGATGCCCCCACCACAATTGACGAGAAATGCACCAATCTTTGAGTTTGACTAACCAATCACGATAGACCTTAGTCCAGCGTTGGGGGACAAACTCTGGGGAACTTTGCTGGTCAAGGAATTGTAGGGCTTGGTCTGCCATTGGGCGAATTTTAACAAACCACTGAGTTGAAAGTAGTGGTTCAATGGGGACTTTACCGCGATCGCTATAAGGAACGGTATGCTTATAATTCTCTACCTTCACTAAAACGCCATCTGTTTCTAGGCGAGAAACCACATTTTTTCTAGCGACAAAACGATCTTGTCCTTGAAATTCCCCGGCATTTTCGTTAAGTGTGCCATCTTTATTGAGGATATTAATCAACGGCAAATTGTGACGCTTACCCATTTCAAAATCATTGAGGTCATGGGCAGGAGTCACCTTTACACAACCCGTCCCGAATGTGGGGTCAACAAATTCATCACCAATAATCGGAATCTCCCGCTGCATAATTGGTAGAGTTAGCGTCTTGCCAATTAAATGCTGATATCTGTCATCATTAGGATTAACCGCCACAGCTGTATCACCCAACATCGTTTCTGGTCGAGTCGTCGCTACCTCCACATAACCAGAATTATCTGTTAAAGGATAACGGAAATGCCAAAGATTTCCATCAACTTCTTGATTATCTACTTCCACATCAGACACCGCTGACTGAGAAGCCGGACACCAGTTTACCAAGTACTCGCCTCGATAAATTAGTCCTTCTTCGTAGAGACTGACAAAAGCTGATAAAACAGCTTTCGATAAACCCTCATCCATCGTAAACCGTTCCCGCGACCAGTCTACTGAGACACCCAAGCGTCGTAGCTGATTGAGAATCGTTCCCTCAGACTCCGCCTTCCACTGCCAAGCGCGTTCTAAGAATTGTTCGCGTCCTAATTCTTTACGAGTTTTGCCTTCTTTTTTGAGTTGCTTTTCTAGCATCGTGTGGACGGCGATGCTAGCGTGGTCGGTTCCAGGTAGCCATAAAGTATTACGTCCCTGCATCCGGTGGTAGCGGATGAGGACATCAATCAATGCATATTCAAAGGCGTGACCCATGTGCAAGCTACCAGTGACATTCGGCGGCGGAATCACGATGCAATAAGGTTCGCCACCGTGATTGGGGTCAGCTTTGTAGACTTGGTTTTCTTCCCAGAATTTTTGCCACTTGGCTTCGGTGGTAAAGGGGTCGTAGAGACTGGGGAGATTGGGAATGGTTGCGGTCATGCTGGGAAAACTAAGGTGGAAGGACTTTAATAAATTTTGCCATAGGGTTGGAGAGGGTTTAATGGAAACGAACCAACGAACCAACGAACCAACGAACCGCAAAGGACGCAAAGTACACAAAGGAAAAGGAGGAAAGTAAGATGAGACAGCCAACTAAGCAGATAGAAAATCTAGCTTATGAAGTAATTGGGGCAGCAATTGAGGTACATAGGGTTCTAGGGTCTGGATTTTTAGAGGAGATTTATCACAAGGCGCTGAGAGAAGAGTTTTTGATGCGCGAAATACCTCACAAATTTGAGTATCCAGTAAAAGTAGACTACAAAGGTCGCCCAGTAGGTGAAGGTAAATTAGATTTTTTGGTTGGAGAATCTCTAATTATTGAATTGAAAGCTGTCCAGAACTTAATCCCCATTCATGAAGCTCAAGTTCTCTCTTACCTTAAAATGACTAATTACCCCCTAGCCCTTCTCATTAACTTTAACGTCCCTCTCCTTAAAGACGGTATTAAACGTATTATCCTTTCTTCCTAATCTTCCTTTGTGTACTTTGCGTTCTTTGCGGTTCGTTAAAAAAAATCCATGAAACATCAAACCATCCCCCACTCCCCCTGGTTTTACATCCCCACCCTCTACTTTGCCTCCGGCTTACCCTACGTCATTATCAACACAGTCTCCGTAATTTTTTACAAAAAACTTGGCATAGATAATGCCCAAATTGCCCTGTGGACAAGTTTCCTCTACCTACCTTGGGTAATTAAAATGTTTTGGGGACCAGTTGTCGATATTTACTCTACCAAAAGAAGATGGATACTCTACACCCAATTTGCCATGTTCTGCGCTTTGGGATTAGTAGCCTTCTGCTTACAACTGCCAAATTTCTTTTTTATCTCCCTAGCTGCATTAACAATTGGCGCATTTATTTCAGCAACTTATGACATCGCCACAGATGGTTTTTACCTACTGTCTTTAAGCCCCGAACACCAAGCCTTCTTTGTTGGGATTCGCTCCCTTGCTTACAGACTGGCTGTAATCTTTAGTTCTGGATTTTTAGTCGTTGTTGCTGGTCAGCTTGAAGTTTCCCTGAACAATATTCCTTTAAGCTGGACTATAGCTATTGGCTGCTCGGCTTTAATTTTGGCGATACTTTTTATTTTCCATCGTTCAGTTTTACCTTTACCTGAATCAGATAATGAACGACAACTGCAAGCAACAGAGAAGATTCCATTTTGGTCAATTATTAAATCATATTTTGCTCAAGAAAAGATTATAGCTGTTTTAGCATTTATCTTACTCTACAGGCTTGGTGAAGCAATGCTGGTCAAGATAGCTTCTTTATTTTTACTCGATAGTCCAGAAGTTGGTGGATTAGGACTGACAACATCAGAGGTAGGATTAGTTTATGGAACGTTTGGCGTATTATCGCTAATTTGTGGTGGCATATTAGGAGGATTGTTAATTGCCAAGTATGGTTTAAAAAAATGTCTATTACCTATGGCTTTAGCCTTGAATTTACCTGATTTATTTTATGTATATCTTGCTTACACTAAGCCTTCATTGATATTAGTATATCCTTTAGTTTCCTTAGAACAATTTGGCTACGGAATTGGATTTACAGCATTTAGTGTTTATTTAATGTATATTTCTCAAGGTGAATATAAAACATCTCATTTTGCCATATCTACGGGTATCATGGCTTTAGGAATGATGATACCTGGATTAATTAGCGGTTATCTACAACAAGCATTGGGATACCCATTATTTTTTGTTTTGGTCTGTTTCTTGACTATCCCTGGAATGATGACTCTATTTTTCATTCCTTTAGAAATAGAAAAGTCAAATTAGTTAGCAGGGATATTTGTGCGTTACATTATCACTAACGCACCCTAAAATAAATAATTTAATTTTTATGCGTTATGTTTTAGGAATAGATGGGGGCGGTAGTAAGACTGTCTGCATCCTAATGAATGATGCACGTCAAGTGATAGGACGTGGTGAAGCAGGGTCATCTAACTATCAAAGTATAGGTATTGCCGCAACATTAAAATCTATTCAATCTGCAATTTGCTCTGCTGTAACAAGTACAGTCAAAATTGAAGCGATTTGTTTGGGTTTAGCAGGTGTAGGACGTGCAGCAGATATAGAAAATGTCAAACTTTTAGTGCAAGAATTACAAAATAGTAAACTGCTGCCCATCATGTGGGATTTACAACCATCTAATATTGTAATTTGCAATGATGCTTTGATTGCCTTAGTGGGCGGAATCGGTCATGATGTCGGAATTGTCGCTGCGGTTGGCACTGGTTCGATAGTTTTTGGGCGAAACCATCAAGGAGAGACGAAACGAGTTGGTGGTTGGGGATATATTTTAGGCGATGAAGGTAGCGCTTATAAAATTGCGATCGCTGGGATGCAAGCAGCATTAAAATCTTATGATGGACGTGAGATATCAACGAGTTTATTAGAGATTTTTAAAAAACATCTTAGTTTGGCAAATATAGAAGAATTAATAGAAGTAATCTATCGACGAGGATGGGGAGTAAAAGAAATAGCAGCTTTAGCACCAATCGTAGATTTAGCAGCAGCAACAGGTGACGAATTAGCAAATAAAATAATTGATGATGCTGCCGAAGAGTTAATAAAAGCAACTTCTACAGTAGTTGATGCTATTTTTAATCATGACTCAGTTTTAGAAGTAGTTACAACAGGAAGCGTCTGGCGTGGTAGCTCTAAGATGCACGAAAGATTTACAACATCAATTATTAATAAATTTCCTCATATAAAAGTTATTTTTCCGAGATTTGAACCTGCTTATGGTGCTGGCTTATTAGCGTTGCAGAAGTTAACGGGAAAAGAGAAAATTTGAGCGATATTTGCCGACAATATGCTATGTGTCTAGGCATTTTTAACGAAATTTCAATTTCTACCTTAAAAGAGCTAGTCCTGTAGTTACGACTTTAAGAGGTTTGGGTAATTTTGATTTCAAAACCTGAAGCTAAGTAGGATAAAAATCTGTATTGTATGGGTTATAGACTCTCGTAGAATGCAGATAAGTAAGCTGTAGAAACAAGTGAGATATCACATACCATACATCAGGAGTATGACTTGATGGCTAAGATTTCACCAAAACGGCTAAGTGAGCAGTTCGTCCGGTGGTTGCTCGAACAAGACCGCAAAGAGCAAGAAGGAGCATATCAAAAGGAACAATCGCATCGTCAGCATCCTTGGTGGCAGGTTATGTGTCTAACTGGTGTAGATTATTTCTCCACCCTTGGCTATCAACCTGGTATTGCTGCCCTAGCAGCAGGCGCTCTTTCGCCTCTGGCTACCTTGATTTTAGTGCTGTTAACACTATTTGGAGCATTACCGATTTATCGACGTGTGGCTGCCAAAAGTCCTCATGGCGAAGGTTCTATTGCGATGCTCGAACATTTGCTTCCTTGGTGGCAAGGTAAGCTATTTGTGCTGTGTCTGCTCGGTTTTGTGGCTACAGACTTTATCATTACCATTACTCTTTCAGCGGCTGATGCTACTGCTCATATCATCGAAAATCCGCTGATACCAAGTCTGTTTCACCAACAGCAGATAGGTATTACATTGCTACTAATAACATTGCTAAGTGTAGTTTTCCTGAGAGGTTTTCAAGAAGCGATTGGCATTGCAGTATTTTTGGTTGGAGTTTATCTGCTACTCAACTTTATTGTCATAAGTGTTGGTGTGTATCAAATTTTAAATCATCCAGCGGCGATCGCAGCATGGCAAACTGCACTTTTTGCCCGCCATTCTAATATTTTTGTGATGCTTGGCGTATCAACGTTGCTATTCCCTAAGCTTGCACTGGGATTATCGGGCTTTGAAACTGGCGTGACTGTGATGCCCCTTGTCAAAGGTAGTAGCAATGACATCCATGATCATCCTCAAGGACGTATCCGTAATACACGCAAGTTGCTGACTACTGCCGCAGGTATCATGAGCTTATTTTTACTTACTAGCAGCTTTGTAACTACACTACTAATTCCAGTCGCAGAGTTTCAAACTGGAGGCAAAGCTAATGGACGTGCCTTGGCTTATCTAGCACATTTATATCTAGGTGATGGCTTTGGCACAATTTATGACCTTAGTACTATTACTATTCTCTGGTTTGCAGGGGCATCAGCAATGGCAGGGTTGCTTAATATCGTACCTCGCTATTTACCACGCTATGGAATGGCTCCAAATTGGGTATTAGCAACAAGACCTTTAGTAATCGTCTATACAGTTATTGCTTTTGTAGTCACAATCATCTTTCAAGCTAATGTAGAAGCTCAAGGTGGAGCCTATGCAACGGGTGTATTGGTATTGATGAGTTCGGCTGCGTTGGCTGTAACTTTATCAATTAATCGACGCAGAGCAAAGCGAGGAACAATTGTTTTTGCAATCATCACGTTGCTGTTTATATATACTACTATTATCAACATTATCGAAAGACCAGAAGGAATTAGGATTGCTGCCTTCTTTATTGGTGCTATTATCCTGACTTCGTTGATTTCCCGCGTTTGGCGTTCTACCGAACTGCGAGTAGAACGGATTGAAATTGACGAAACTGCCCGCCAGTTTATTACTGAACAGGGACAAGGTGCAATTAGGCTAATTGCTAATCGATTGAATGCAGGTGATGTGCAGGAATATTTTTTAAAAGAAAAAGAGGTGCGCCAGGACAACCATATTCCGCCGGGCGATCCTATTTTGTTTTTAGAGATTATGGTAGGCGATGCCTCGGAATTTGCTGATGTGATTAGAGTTAAGGGGATACAGGTTGGTGATTACCACATTTTAAGGGCTGAAAGTGCAGCAGTTCCCAATGCGATCGCAGCTTTACTTCTTTATATTCGTGACTTAACAGGTAAGATTCCCCATGCTTATTTTGGTTGGGTAGAAGGAAATCCATTACAGTACTTGCTGCGTTTTATTTTATTTGGTGAAGGTGATATTGCTGTAGTCACCCGCGAAGTTCTGCGTAAGGCAGAGAAAGATCCCGAATGTCGTCCTGGCATTCATGTCGGTGGTTAAAATTAGCAAATTATTTTTTGATAGAATTTTGGTGATGACAAATCAAGCGATCGCTTTTGTTGACTGCTGAATTAGTCTGTAAATAATCGCGCACCAAGTCACAGCCAGATTTCACAAGATCGAGATTAAGAATTTGCTGTAAATCCCACATCAGAACAATTTGGTCATCTCCACCAGAGGCTAGGGTTTTGCCATCGGGGCTGAAAGCAACAGCACTAACGTTAGAGGTATGTCCATTTAACGTGGCGAGCAAAGTACCGTCGGTTTTCCAAACTTTGACAGTATTATCAAAGCTGGCAGCCGCTAACATTTGATTATCTGGACTAAAGGCTACTCTGGTTAAACCAATGCTTTTACCATCAAAAACTCGAACCAAAGTCCCATCTCGTTTCCAAAGTCGTAGAAGACCATCGCCGCTAGCAGAGGCAATAAATTGACTATCTGGGCTAATCGCCACACCAAATACTTCGCTATTATGTCCTGTTAGGATTCGATAGGGTTTTTCTAAAAGGCGATTTTTTGAAGAAATCCAAAGTTTGACAGTACCATCACCACTAGCAGAGGCGATAAATTGCCCATCTGAACTATAAGCAACATCCCAAATCCGGGCTGTATGTGCTGGGATAGTTTGATGTAATTGAAACTGTCCATTGGAACCGCGTTGCCAAAGTCTCAGATGACCATCGAACCCTACAGTCACTAGCCGTTTGCTATCAGGACTGTAGCTAATACCCAAAAGACCAATACCTGGGCCATTAAGAATTGTTTGCTGATTGCGGTTTAGCTGCCATAATCTGATAACGCCGCCAGAACCGACAATTGCTAGTGTCTGACCATCAGGGCTAAAGCTGAGACTAATCATCCGCGAATCTGCTTCAATAATGGTTTTCGCCAAAGAACCGTCGCGTCGCCAAAGTTTGACTTGTTTGCCAGCAACAGAAGCTAGGGTTTTACCATCGGGGCTGAATGCCAACCCCCAGACCATTTCTTGATGACCATGCAAAAACTTAACTAAAGGTGGGTTGACTTTCCACAGTCGGATAGTATTGTCGTGGCTGGCAGAAGCAATTTCTTGACCATCAGGACTAAAAGCGATCGCTTGAATATTGGAAGTATGACCCCGCAAGGTTCGCGCTAAAGTACCATCTATTCGCCAGATTTTGATGGTTTTATCTGTACCCGCCGAAGCAATCATCTGTCCACCAGGGCTGAAAGCCACACTAAAAACTTCAGATGTGTGTCCTACAAAATTTCTCAGCAATGTGCCGTCTTGATTCCACAGTCGCACTATATTATCTGCACCACCAGATACAAAAGTTTTGCCATCGGGGCTAAAAGCAACATTCCAAATAGTTGCTTGTCCGGCTGTGAATGTTTTAACCAGCGTTCCATCTAATCGCCAGATTTTATTAGTACCACCCACCATACAAGAGAGAAGGATTTGACCATCAGGGCTGAAGCCAATTCCCCATATACTACGCTCGTGTTTGAGGGTTTTAATCAAAGTGCCATCTAGTCGCCAAAGCTTGACGCTAAAATCTCCACTGGCTGAGGCAATTGTTTGACCATCAGGGCTAAAGGCCACTCGCCACACCGCAGACTTGTGTCCTTTGAAGATTCTCAGCAATTTACCATCTATTGTCCAAAGACGGACAAGTCCATCAATACCAGTAACGGCAATTAGCCGACTATCGGGACTAAAGCGAACGCTATTTAATGCTGTAGAGTGTGGTAATGTTCTTACCAGTGTGCCATCTCGTCGCCAAAGTTTGACTGTGCGATCAACACTAGATGAAACAATCCACTGACCATCTGGACTAAAATCAACTCCTAAGACAATTCCTCGATGTCCCGATAAGCGATTAAATTCACTAGTACCGTAAACTGCTTGTTCTAGTACTTTATGGGTTTGGCGATCCAAGGCATCGACATTTGTCTGATCCAAAAGATTCAGATGTTGGAACTTCAGCCGGGCTTGGATTGCTTGCACTAAAGCATTTAAACGTTGATTGGAATCAAAGCTACCATCAGAAGCAGCAGCGATCGCCTGTACTTCACTAATTGTTGCTTGTTGATATTGGTAAAATGCAATACATCCCAGCACAACTGCCGCAACAAATTTAATCGTCATTCCCGTCAGCAACCATCTCATCCGACGGGCGCTTTTTTGTTCGCTAGCTAGCCGTGCTTCAATTTCTTGCAGTCGTTCTGCTTCCAGTTTTTGCTTGATTTCCTGGCGTTCTAGTTCCTGGCTAGCTGCCAAAAATCGATAGTCTAAATCGCTGAGACTCCGGCGCTGAGTCCAGTCTAAAACCTCTTGTAATGCTTGCCCCCGCAGCAAACGTGATTCATCCTGATAGCCCGATGCTACCCAAGCATTGAATGCCTGAGAGTAAGGGCGTAAATTATTCAACTGCCTATTTACCCATTCAGAGTTGAAAACACTGCGGTAGATAGGATTTTTAATTTTCAGGTAGCCGTTGTGTTTCTCAATTAATCCTGATAGTAAAAGTTCTGTTTGTTCTTGACTGTCACCAATAGGTACGCAAAGATGATCGAGTGTGTCTTTGTTTTCTGGTTCCTCTGCTTGTAATACCTGTTGATAAAGACCTAACAACCGTCTTGACTGGTTTTCATTGAACAGTAAGCGATCGCGGATAGTGCGGAGGTGTTCGGGTTCATCTTTGGCTTCCCAATGTTGGATAATATGCGATCGCACCAATTGTTCTACCCAAAATGCTTCTGTTTGTGGCGGTAAATCAATTGTCTGTTTTGATGTCCCTACAATCATTTGAACAATTAGCTGACAGAGTTTTTGGGTAAGAAACGGTTGTCCTCCTGTCCAGTAGATAATTTCCCGCAGTACTACTTCTGGCTGGCTAATTACTTCCTTTAATCCTTCGAGCAATGGTGTAGCTTCATGTAATCGAAAGCCGTATAACTCAATTGCTGTTCCAATGTTAAAGGGTGTCCGGCGTTTGTCTGCAATTAAGTCAGATGGAGTGACTACACCAAATAATGCAAATCCCAAGCGTTGGAAATTCTGGTCGCTTGCTTGCTGATTGTAGCAATGACGAATCCAGGCAAAAAAGTCGCTGACAGGAAAATTCAAACTCAACAGGCTATCAATCTCATCAATAAAGATGAAAATTCGTCCATCTTTGCTATCTTGCAAAGAATAGCTTTGAACATTAGGTAATAATACTTCTTCAACAAAATGGTGTAATTTTTGCACCGGTGAAAGACCTGCTTGCATATCCCACCAATGCTTAAAGCTGACTTTTTCAGTCAGATTTAAGCCGTAGAACAGGCTGATAATGATGCCTTTGTACCATTGCTCTGGAGTAGTATTTTCACTACCCAACCTAGTTACATCTAAGTAAACGCATTCATAACCTTCTGTTTTTAAACGTTTACTAGTTCGCTGTAATAAAGATGACTTGCCCATCTGACGAGAATTTAAGACATAGCAAAAATCGCCTGCCTTCAGACTGGCATAAAGTTGTTCATCTGCCTGACGAACAACGTATGTGGGATCATCACTGCAAAGACTGCCACCAACCTGATATCTCATTTAACAAGAACTCAGAACACAAAATCCAGAATACCTTATAGATAAAGCCTAAACATTTGAATATTGAAATTTTATTTTCTTTTTACAAAAAACCTCTTTTATCCTGATCTTAGTCAGGACAATTAACCATTTTTTTTACGTTTTACTAACTGTCTTAACTGTCTTATACCAATTCTCTGTGAAGCCGCACATTATTTTGACCCCTCCTCGCCAAAGCTGCGCTTTTGCTCCCCTCCCCTTGGTAAGGCTACGGTGTACACACAAGTCTTAAAATTCTCCCTAGTACTTGGTTTGGTCATCTAGCTTTAGGTTGTGCGATCGCTCCAGAAGCCTGTCATTACGTAAAGCCTACGGCATAGCTGCGCTTAGCGCGTAGCGTCTCGTA